>NZ_JAUBQU010000046.1:0-47448 GCF_036701435.1 Microcoleus sp. Pol12A5 | reverse complement strand
GATTGATATACATCTTCTGGTGATAGGGTCCAAATTGGTTGATGCGGTATCGCCATACATCCCCACCTTAGAAATAGTTACTGAAGTCAGTCTTGGCATATTTTCCGACTGATTTGCGTAAACTTAATTTTTCTTACAATATCCCTCCGATTGAACTGCCACTGTGCAGATGATTTCTCTGCTGTTAATACTGATAATATTGCCTCAATAAGCTTAACAATATCGTCACTACACTATACTTGAAATTTGTAGAGTAAATGCACTGATATAGCTGGGATATTTAGTTGCGATTCCAAAATCGTCGTTGAGACTTTTCCTCACTATGTAACTCATCTAATATCTCTTTAATTTCAAGCCAGCCATCTGAAAATTTATAAAAATCTTTTTCTAGTGGACGGACAGGCAAAATCTCATACGATTGAGAATCATCTGCTTTAGAAATCATCTTCATAATTGCAAATAAAATTTCTGCTCCCAACTTTTTAGCTATCTCTTCAGCTTGAAAAATTACTGTATCATCTGAGATAAAGCTTCCGTGCAAAAGGTCATTTCTAACTTGGATAAACAGAGGACTACCTTCAGTTTCCATGTATTTTTTCCAGTCAATACTTAAGTCATTCACGAAGAATCGGATGACCCTTGAAAGGTATGGTGTTCTGCGATTCTTTCGATCCTTAATATTTTCTTTCTTAATCTTGTCAAGATCTTTATCAAAATTTTGATGTGAAGATAGAAGCTGATTTTTTTGTAACCATCCATCTATTAGCTTTGAAAGTCCGTCCATTTCCCAAAACCAGTAGGAATAAAAGTATTCGATTGCAGAACATGCTGCCATAAGTTTTAATTCGACAGTAGATTCGTAAACAGTTATTTTTAAATGTCCTATTCCCCTGCTAAGTTGCTTACTTAAAGGACAACATTCTAGGAATGAAGTGACATTACCTAGAAAATGAATACCTTGAGTAGGCCAAGATTTGCTAATTTTTGGTATTCTGCGTCTCTCCCAAATAGGAATTATCTGACCGGAAATATATTTATTTTGATACCAGATTGAATAATCATAATAGATTGGTAAGATTTCACGCTCGCAGACAATACTGAGAAAAGCACAAACATCATTAAGAACATTTTCTAAATGCCTAGCTAAAGAAACTTCAATTGCTTGGGCTTCACGGATTATCAGATTATTTATACGATGATTTTTTAAGGGGATTCTAATATCTATAAAACTAAGGTGGTATAGAGTATCTATATTTTTTGTGTAGAACACATTGTGGTCTTTATGAGTAACATACTTCTTCCCGCACTTGACTTCATAACCTGAGTTTAAGGCACAATAAAAACTTCGCTTCTCTGCTATGGTATCGGCATCTATGTTTCGTGGTCTGGGCGTATTTTCAAACTCTGTAATAAAAGAATGGTCTCTTGATGAAAATTCATCATTTAAGTAAACTCTCAATTGAAAAAAGTAGTCAGACTTTTCTTCAAAATGACAATTTTGAGGTAGTCCCGAATAAGTTATAAACTTGACTACATTAAAATTTGTTACCCCATCAGCTTCATTAATATTAAACAGGGGCATAGAATAACCAATTAGTAATATTCTGCCTTTAATAACAAGAATTTGCTGTCCCTCATCGTGCATTTGCCTAGCTATTTGCAAACGCTCATCGTCAGTAATACTTTTCCAAATCAGCTTGACATCTATCTCAACTTCTTCTATGAATATAAGACGCAAGCTAATCGTTATCAATTGAACAGTATTTTTTACTAACAGTTTGGCATCACCTTGATATGTCCAATTTCCCGGAAAACCACCTATCCATCCTGGATCAGTTATAGAGTTATTTTAACTTTTGTTAAGCATTAATAATACCACATATTTGCTTTTTTGTCAAAAAAAATCCGAAAAATTTATGATTTTCTAGTATCTATGATTTGCGGTATAGTGTCTTTTATCGTTCTAAATTACCTCATTTGTCTCCATTCCATGACTAAAGGTACTGGGTATTATCAACTGTCCGGGTCGTCTCTCTTTAATCAAGTCCGACAAACACTTCGTCTTAAACACATGAGCCGAAGCTTAGTTAATATGTTCTGGTAAGTATGAAGTTCAATACCGTAAAAGAAGTTACATCCTGGAAAAACTTCATACTAAATGATGATATCTACGACCTATCACATCTTAATGCTCAGTGGGTTGAGTATCTAGACCAAACAGACGAACAAAAGCCGATCGCATACAAGTTTATAGTAACTTATGGCTTACATTGCTTCACTAAAGATTCAGACGATATTTCTAGCGAAGAATCACAGTTATTGATGTACAGTGCGCCGAAAGAGTCTAGACAATTTAATTTTGAGAGATATCAACTCTCAAAGCACTTACCGAGTATTATTAAGTCATTGGGCGAGAAAGAAACGTTAGTTTGTCACGCTGGATATGGAAAATTTGCCACCGTTAAAATTTTGGATTCAAATGGTAGAGAGGTTGATTATTACGTTGCTTTTGCAGTATTCAAAGAAGTTAAAAAGCTGAGATTACACGTACAAAGTGCTTACCCTAAATACGAAGGCATAGGTAAAGTGAAAAAAGTCGGCTTCTTCGTTATAGCCAAAAACTTATTGAATAATAAGAAATTACCGAAGCCATAAAATAACAAAGGCTCCTTAAGGAGCCTTCGCCAAAAAATCAGTTTTGGTATTCAGAACGTCTTTACCGGAATTTCCTCGACCCTAGTGGGTAACGGGATGTCATCCTTAGAGGATGTCTGCTGCATCCATATCTAATATAGTCTACTACTTTGATATATGTCAAGTAGCCTTATCCTACGGGATCAGGATACCAGCAATTGCCTGGTTGAGTACCACATAACCTTCTGGGTTCATATGCAGACAATCTCGACTGTATTTCGGGTCAACCATCCCCTGGGAATTCGCCAATACCTGACTGCCATCAAAAACAATTACCCGATCGCCTCCTCAATTCCTCTAAACTCTCCCCCACAAAGCCAAGCCGCCCCCCCTTCCCCTAGCCGCAATTATCCCATCTTCTACCAGAAAATATGCAAAAAATGCCTGCTTCCCCACACTCAAACTAAAAAATTCCGCCTCCCGCGCTTCTCCACCGCGAATAAATCCTTGATACACAGTTTTACCCAACAATTTCACCGTAATTCTGGTAAAATCAAAAGCTAAAATATTTTTATTAACCAAAAACTTAGTCGGCCCGGAAAGAGTCAGTACGATCGCCCCAACTTGCACCGAATTCTCCACCCTGCCGATTTCGGTATTCTCTTCTCCTTCAGCAACAGGTTCGGCCGAATAAGCAATTTGAATTTTCGCAATCCACTCAGGAATATAACGTCCCGCACCCAAGACAATCCCCGCTTTTTGTCGAGTCTTTTTGGTGCCGGTGATAAAGCAGAGTTGCCAGTTGCCGATTAATTGCTCGAAAGAATAGCGAATTTTATTTTTTTTCGCGTTTTTCTCAGCTTCTATGAGAGCGGCGACTACAGCGTCTGGAGATGGTTTAGAATTAGATTTGGCAGCTTGTTCTAGAATAGATATATTTTCCATTTAATAATATACAGAGTTGTATTTTAAGGGTGGTAGCTGAGTCGAAATCTCCCTAAATCCCCCAAAAAATCGGGGATTAGGGGTTGACTTTTACAGATTCTTCGCCCTGATTAAGGGGGGCTTTGACAGCTTCTTATCCCACCCCCTACTCCCCTTGTGTTTTGGAGGGCTAGGGACGATCGCATCTGTTAAATGCGTAAGTCGTAAAGCTGCAAGACATTGATAATATTAGCTGAAGTAGCGGAGAAAAACATGGTTGCGATCCCCCCCACAGACACAGAAATCATCGTCATCGGCAGCGGCATTGGCGGGTTAAGTTGCGGTGCACTGCTGGCCCGCTATGGCTTTGACGTGATTGTCTGCGAAAGCCATTCGATCGCGGGCGGCGCCGCACACGGTTTTGAACGCGGCGGATTTAGCTTCGACTCCGGGCCCTCCCTGTACTCAGGATTATCCTACAGCCCGTCTGCGAATCCGCTGCGGCAAGTTTTGGATGCGATCGGCGAAAAACTCCCCTGCATCACCTACGATACCTGGGGTTGCTGTTTGCCAGAAGGCGATTTCGACACATCCGTTGGTGCGAGTCAATTTGGCGAAGTGCTCGCACAACTGCGCGGCGCGGCAGCAGTCGCCGAATGGCGGCAACTCCAGCGCATCATGCAGCCCTACGCCAAAGCTGCCATAGCCTTGCCCTCCCTGGCTTTGCGCTTCGATTTGGGCAGTGTTTTTACCCTCGGCCAATTTGCGCCGGCTTTCCTGCAAAGTGCTGGCGACGCGATCGCACTTGCAGGCCCTTTCAGCAAAATTATGGACAAAAATGTCAAAGATCCCTTTGTCAGAAATTGGCTGAACTTGTTGTGTTTCCTGCTGTCTGGACTTCCCGCCGACGGAACGATCGCAGCCGAAGTCGCATTCATGTTCGCCGACTGGTATCGCCCCAATGCAGTTTTGGACTATCCGATCGGCGGTAGTGCAGCGTTGGTAAATGCCCTGGTACGCGGTTTAGAGCGCCACGGAGGGCGGTTGTTGCTAAATTCCCACGTTGCAGAAGTTTTGGTGGAAAACAACCGGGCTGCGGGCGTGCGGCTGCGTTCGGGCAAAATTATTCGATCGCACAAAGCCGTCGTCTCCAACGCTTCCGTTTGGGATACCCTGAAACTCTTGCCTGAAACCTCTGTCCCGCAAAGGTTTCGGCAACAGCGGCAGGCGACGCCCGAGTGCGACAGCTTCATGCACCTGCATCTGGGAATTGATGCTGCCGGAGTGCGATCGGACTTGGCTTGTCACTACATTTTCGTCAAAGACTGGGAAATGGGCGTTTCAGCCCCTCAGAACGTCGTTCTCGTCTCGATTCCCTCCCTCCTCGACCCCCACCTCGCGCCTCCGGGAAAGCACGTCATTCACGCATATACCCCCGGAAACGAGCCTTACGATTTGTGGCAAAAGCTCGATCGCACCAGCGAAGAGTACAATCTGCAAAAACAAGCGCGCGCCGAGGTAATGTGGGAAGCCTTAGAGAGAATTATTCCCGATATTCGATCGCGCTGCGAAGTCACCTTAGTTGGGACACCCCTCACCCACGAACGGTTTTTGCGCCGCCATCGCGGTTCCTACGGGCCCGGAATTCGGGCTGGTAGCGGCTTGTTTCCCGGGCAGAGAACGCCTTTAGCGGGGCTGTTTTGCTGCGGAGATTCGACATTTCCGGGAATTGGTTTGCCGGCTGTTGCTGCTAGCGGGGCGATCGCCGCCAATACGATCGCACCTTTGTACAAACATTTGCAATTGATTCGGGAAGTTATTAGTTAGTTGTTATTAGATATCTGCCATAATTCTTGTGGAACAGTTACCCTGCCTGTTCAAAACCTGCTTTTTAGGAGATGTCTATTAGTTATTAGTTATTTGTTAACGAAATTATTGAAGAGCTTTCCTAGGGAAGGACGGAAAGCAAGAGTAAACAATAATTTTATATAATTAGTAAAATGTGACCGATATCTGTCAGCATAGAAATAGATAGTTCGATCGCCCTGAGAATACCGTGCAACCCGTAGACTTTACAACTTTAACCGCCACTTGCAGCGAACTGCGAGCCCAATGGCTGCCAGCGCGCTTAGAACAAGTCTACCAGCGCGATCGCTTCACAGTGTCCCTGGCGCTGCGTACCATGAAAGGGCGCGGCTGGATTGACCTTTCCTGGCATCCTGTGGCCGCCCGCATCTGCGTCGGCGACCCCCCGCCCCGCATTCCCGACACCTTCACCTTCAGCGAACAACTGCGGCATCAACTCAGCGGTTTAGCCTTAGTTTCCATCGCCCCCGTTTCATCCTGGGAAAGAGTCATCGACTTG
Source organism: Microcoleus sp. Pol12A5 (assembly GCF_036701435.1). NCBI lineage: Bacteria > Bacillati > Cyanobacteriota > Cyanophyceae > Oscillatoriales > Microcoleaceae > Microcoleus > Microcoleus sp. Pol12A5. The sequence goes on along the minus strand of NZ_JAUBQU010000046.1, from coordinate 41,525 downwards.
CAATTCGCCAAACGCCCCGGAGAACCCGCCCTCTGGCATCTCTACGCCGAAATCATGGGCAAGTACAGCAACGTCATCCTCACCGCCCGAGACAACCTCGTTGTCACCTGCGCCCACCAAGTCAGCGCCAAACAGTCCACCGTCCGTCCAATCCAAACCGGGCAACCCTACGAAATGCCCCCGTCTTTGACCGATGCAGTGCCGAGTTTGAGCGAATCACAAAACCGCTGGCAATCGCGAATTAGCCTGGTTCCCGGTCAATTAAAGGGCAATGTGTTGAAGAATTACCGAGGGATGAGTAAAGCCTTAGTTTTGTCAATGATTCGATCGGCTTCTTTAGACCCCGAACAATCCACCGACAGCCTCAATCCCGACGACTGGCAGCAACTATTCCAGCGCTGGCTATACTGGCTGCAATGTCTAGAAAACTCGAAATTTCACCCGAGTTTTACCCCCGAAGGCTACACCGTCATCGATTGGCCCGCACCAAATGCAAAAGAGGCAGAAACTGCAAACGAATCTAACTCCTCTGTTCGTTCTTCCTTCTCTTCCGTTCAAGAATTACTTAACAGCTACTACACAGGCGAAATCAATCAAGAAGTATTCGCCCAACTGCGGCATCAGCTTACCCAAAAACTCAACAACGTCTTAGCCAAACTGCGCCTCAAAGCCAACACATTTAAAGAACGCTTGCAGCAATCAGCAGACGCCGACACCCACAAATCCCAAGCCGACTTGCTGATGGCAAATTTGCAGCATTGGGAACCAGGAATGAAATCAATTTCTCTCCCTGACTTTGAAACCGAGAAACCAGTTATCATTTCCCTAAACCCGGAAAAAAACGCCGTTCAAAACGCTCAAGCCCTCTACAAAAAACACCAAAAACTTAAAAGAGCACGCATTGCAGTAGAACCTTTGTTAGCCGCGGTACAGGAAGAAATCGACTATTTAGAACAAGTTGAAGTCGCACTTTCGGTATTGGAAACCTACCGCAACACCCAAGATTTGCAAACCCTCGCCGAAATCCGCGAAGAACTGATCCAGCAAAAATATCTAGACGTACCAGATTATCGCAGTACCGACAAAAATGCTGCGATCGAATTTCATCGCTACCAAACTCCCAGCGGCTTTGAATTATTAATCGGGCGCAACAATCGCCAAAACGACCAACTCACTTTTCGCACCGCCAACGACTACGACTTGTGGTTCCACACCCTAGAGATTCCCGGAAGTCACGCTTTGCTGCGTCTCAAACCCGGTACTGTGGCTGAAGAAACCGATTTGCAATTTGCCGCCGACATGACTGCTTACTACAGCCGCGCCCGCCACAGCGAACAAGTCCCCGTGGTTTATACAGAACCGAAATATGTATACAAGCCGAAAGGCGCGAAACCGGGTATGGTTGTATACAAGCAGGAGCGAATTGTCTGGGGCAGACCGCAGCAAGCTCCTGCTTGATTTATATAAAGTGAGTAAAAGGGTCTATCGGCCCTCGAAACCTCGTTTTTTCGCAAAATAAAAGGTTTGGTAGGCATCAACCTACGTATAGACTGGGTTTTTGAAACAGGTTGTATTATACAAAGTGCAAAAAAGTGCGATCGTCCTAAAAATTAAAAACCGCCTGTAATGTAAAGTTTTATTACATAAAATTAAATTTTGTTGTTATAGTACCACTTAAGAGAGATGATATTTCTTTTAGAACCCTTTGCAAAGAAACGTGCAACTTGGGTTTCCTCACTGTGAGAACAACACTGTGGGAACACAACGGATTTAACTATTTGTGCAGACCAGCTTTTGCTAAAGCTGGTCGTTTTTGTTGAAACCTTAAACCCAAGTTAGGACAATTTTAGATTGGCGATTTTAGATTACAACCGCCAATCTAAAATCTAAAATCGGTGTGGGCTTCTCCTAGAAAGTAAACGTCGTTCTGACCACCCCAATCACCAAATCAGAATTATTCTTATTGTGGTCAGGAGCAGTTAGCCAAATCAGGCCGGGAGTGATAGAAATATTGTCGCTCAACTTAAACTGATAAAAACCTTCAACGTGCAGCGAAGTATCCTTATCTTCCGGCAAAGTCCGATTAGTAGAACTCGTCACCCGCGGCTCCATACCTACCAAAATGCCTGCCACATTTCCTTCTTTCAACAAATCGGGAAAAGCCAAAGTAACTGCCCAGTTCCAGATTTTTTGATCCCCCCTCTGCACAGAACCGGTAGGAGTAGCCAAGTTGGATAAAATGCGCTGGTTGGTGTAACCCGCCCAACCGCCAATTGCCAATCTGCGGTTCAACCGCCACGAAGCTTGTGCGCCGTAGGAATTGCTAGTAACTGGCAGAGTGCTGTCGCTGTCGAGGCCGAAGGAACCGAGACGCACCGGAAAATTAGAAGCATTGCTCCCGGTACCAGTAACGAAGTTGTAGGAATTAACGTAAGTTAAACCTAAAGCCATGTTGTCGTTCGGTTTGAAAGTCAACTGAGCCAAACCGCCGTAAGAACCGTTGAACAAACCGTTACCCTGTGTCGGGTTCGCAGCGTTGCCGGCCAAATATCCCAAACTCAGCTCGAGTTTTTCCCCAAACTGATGCCGCAGAGCGATGCCAGAACCGCCAGTCAAATAGTAAATCGGGTTGCGAGTACCGAAATTAGAAAGAGCACCGCTGCCACCGTCTCCGTCAAAGTAAGGGTTGACAGTGTTAGCAAAATCATCAGCCGCCCCGGCGTTGGCTTCGAGAATTACAGTCGTGTTTTTCCCTAGAGGGAATTGGTAAAGCAGCGCATCTAAACCTACAGTATTGCTAGCCTCGGCAAAAGGCCCGGCGTTAAACCGCAATTCTCCTTCAGCGGTTTTCGTATTATTCGTAGAAAACGAACCCAGATTCAAAACTTGCAGTCGAGTTCTCAGCAAATCTTCTCCAGAAAAACTCGTGTCGAAATTTATCCGAACCCTGCTGCCAAAAGCCGTGGTTTTATCAGCTTCGCGGCCCTCGGCATCCTCTCCCCCGGCGATACCCGCCAAACCAAATATTACTTCGCCGTTGAGTTTAGTCGTAGTTGAAAACTGATTTGCTTCTAATTCCGAGGCGCGCGCTTCCAAAGCATCGACGCGGCCGCGCAAAGTTGCCAACTCCGCCGCAAATTCTTCTTGCAACCTTTGCACAGAAGCCAAATCTTCTCGCGTCGCCAGACTTCTGGAACCGCCTTGAATCAGCTCGGTAACTTTATCCAAACACGCATTTAAACCTGCTGCAAACTCGTAGCGAGTCATCGCCCTATTGCCGCGAAAAGTGCCGTCAGGATAGCCAGCTATGCACCCGTAGCGCTCTACTAGGGATTGCAAAGCTTGGAATGCCCAATCGGTGGGCCGAACGTCGGAAAGTTGAGAAACTGAGGTTACTTGGCCAGCCCCATCTTCGCTGCGACTGTCTTCTGCGCTGTATTGATTGATTTGTTCTAAAACATTTGACTGTGCTTGAGGTTGGGCGCTTGAATCTTTGGATTGCGAAATTTGCTCGGGTTGCGCGGCCGGTTTTTCTGCGTTTAAATTAGCCAGTGATGCGGCGGGTTGCGTTTCGCTTAAGTTTGCGGGCGCTACTGCGGGGATTTGCTGCGCGACTGGTTGTTCGGCACTTAAATTTGCGGGCGCTACTGCGGGTTTGGTTTCGCTTAAATCTGCTGCAATTGCGTTTTCCGTTGCTTTTGCTTGTTCGGCAACTGGGGCGATGGGATCGTTAGCGTTAGCGAAGCGATCCGAAGGAAAGCCCTCGTAGAGGTTCGCACTTTCTTTCTCAATAGTTTCAACAGTCAAGTTGCTAGCTAGTGACGCTGGTTCGGCTGTCTCAGGCTTTGCTGTCTCAGACTTGGCTGCCTCGGTTGCAGCACCTGCTAATTGCAATTTATCCGTTTGAGCTGCCGTGGCAATTTCTACAGGTTGCTCTGCTAGCGCCGTCGAAGATACTACTAAACCTGCTGCCAATACAGCGGGACTAACTAAAAGTCCCTTCCACAAAAATTTGGACATTTTTCCTCACACCACATTGAGCCGATCGCCCGTTCCGAAGATTTAGGCGCTCGCAAATCACCCTTAGTATTCCGCCTAATAGTATTTCTTGTCAACAATCGGGGAAATCCGTGCCGGAGAGTGCAGTTTTGCTGTGGTTGATTTGACAAAAACTCCGTTTATTCCCAAAATCCTTGGTTTGACCTAGATACCTACCTAGAAACCTGGTTGATAGCTGGATATTGCGTAAGTTGATCCCTTAGTAAGACTAATATTGACAGCACTGGCGCTAACAAATCGTTCGATCGGCTACAAATACAAGTGAAAAAACTCAAATACGCCCTAGTTCACGAATGGTTGACGCCCTTAGCTACTGGCGGTTCAGAACTCGTAGTACAGGAAATCCTCAAACACGTAGACGAGGCAGATGTCTATGCCCTCATCGACTTTGAATCAACCAATCCCGAAAGCTATCTTTTCGGGCGACAGATTGGCACAACATTTTTGCAGCACTTTCCCAAGGCCCGCAGCGGCGTCCAAAAATATCTGCCATTTCTGCCGATCGCGATCGAACAACTAGATCTGCGAGAATACGACATCATCCTCTCATCATCCCACGCTGTGGCCAAAGGCATCCTCACCAGTCCCCAGCAACTGCACGTCTGCTACTGCCACACTCCCATGCGCTACGCTTGGGACTTAACTTTTGACTATTTGCGTAGCAGCAAAGCCGGACGGGGCATCCCGGGGCTGCTGACGCGATATTTGTTGCATCGACTGCGGCAGTGGGACGTAATTTCCGCCAATCGTGTTGATTATTTCATCGCTAACTCTCAACACACTGCGCGCCGAATTTGGCGCTGCTATCGGCGGCGGGCCCAGGTGATTTATCCGCCGGTAAATATCGAGCGATTTTCCTTGATGCGGCAAAAACAGGACTTTTACGTCACAGTTTGTCGGTTGGTAAGTTACAAAAACGTAAGTGCGATCGTCCAAGCATTCAATCAACTCGGGCATACTCTAATTGTCATCGGCACCGGGCCAGAATTAGAAATGATTCGGCAAATCGCCAAACCCAACGTGCAAGTGCTCGGCTGGCAGCCCGCCTCCATAGTTGAAAAGTATATGGCAGAGGCGAAAGCGTTTGTATATGCAGCTTGCGAAGATTTTGGCATAGCTTTGGTAGAGGCTCAAGCTTGCGGAACACCAGTAATTTCCTATGCAGCAGGGGGCGCTTTGGAGACAGTGCTCGACATTCGCCAACACCCAGAGACAGGGACTGGTTTATTTTTTTCCTCCCAAACAGCAGCAGCATTAGTCGAAGCTGTCAAGGAATTTGAGCAGTTGCAAGGCACATTTCGGCCAGAAATCTGCAGGTTGCGCGCTGAACAGTTTGCCCCGGAAGTTTTTGGGCAGCGCTATCTAGCTTTTGTGGAACGCTGCTATCAGGAATTTCACTCCCGTGATTTTACCGAGTCTGGGGCTTGAGAGTGCCAGAACCCGATAGCGGGACAATCTTCCTTCTGCCTTTGTATAAGTGCCTTCAGAAGACCTCTGCATAAGTGCCTTGTGCCTTTTTCCTTATGCCGCCAGAAGCCCTCTTCCTTCTTCCTTCTGCCTTTTGAAGCCTTCAGAAGGCAGAAAATTGAGTATTGGAAACATAATTGAGAGAACAAAGCGTCTTGAGGCTTTATGATCAGGACTGTGTGTGGTGTGAAGTGAAGGAGTAAGATGACTGCCGACAGCCAACTAATCTCCGGTAAGGTAATTCGAGCGATCGCAAGACGCGGTTTTGGGTCTGTCCTGCAAGGAGATAGACGCATAAGTCGTTCTCTACAGAGCCTCGACGGAGAACTTTTCAAGCGGTTATTTGACATCCTGTTTTCCTTATCGGTTCTGATCCTGTTTGCTCCGGTTTACCTGCTTTTGGCTTTCTTAATCGCCTTAAGCTCGCCCGGTCCTATTTTTTACGTACAGGAACGAGTAGGCAAAAACCGTAAAAGGTTTTATTGCCTTAAATTCAGAACGATGGTGGAAAATGCGGACGATATATTGCTGGAAATCATGGAAAATTCTCCGCATTTGCGTCAAGAGTTTGAGGACAATTTCAAGCTGAAACAAGACCCTCGAATTACCTGGATTGGAAGATTTTTACGAATGACCAGTTTAGACGAGTTTCCCCAGTTTTGGAATGTTTTAAAAGGAGATATGAGCGTCGTCGGACCGAGACCTTTAGTTGAAGAAGAACTGCCGAGATACGGTAGTCACATCAACAAAATTCTCACCATAAGGCCTGGAATTACAGGCTTGTGGCAAGTGTCCGGTCGCAACGACATTCCCTATCCCCGCCGAGTCCAAATCGACCTCTATTACGCAAATGACAAAAACCTTTGGATGGATATGTGGATTGTTTTCAAAACAATTGGAGTTGTGATTTTTCCCAAAAATAACGGCGCATATTAATTTTTGTCCGCAGTCAGCAATCGGTAGTTAGTTTTATTTGTTACTGACCACTGATGCTGACTACTGACAATCCGCGACAAACTCTTTGTCAAAACTAAAAATTTCCTGGGTGCCGATCAAAGAATTGTGAGCTTAACTAAAGGGGCAAATACTTAAATAAACCTAACTCTTATTCATCTAGAAAGATCGGTTCTTCTAGATAGACTACTTTAGGTTTAGGTGTTAAACTTAACTCTATAACCTTTGGCTTAAGGGGGATAGCCTACTTATCTTGGGATAGCCCACTACCCAACAGCGTAGGAAGTAAACTTCAACTGGCTTTAGGTAACTAAAGTTAAGTTTGAGTAAGTTTTATAAAGCAGTTAACGTAGAGTTTGAGAATACGGCCGGCAGGGAGCAACAGCCTCTGCCAAAAAATTATTGTGAATTAACACAGCCTGTCACAGGAAAATCAGATGACGCAACGCAAGCGAGCGCTAATAACAGGTATTACAGGTCAAGACGGCTCCTACTTGAGCGAATTACTGTTAGAGAAAGGATATGAAGTTCACGGCATTATCCGGCGCAGTTCTAGTTTCAATACCGATCGAATTGACCACATCTATGTCGATCCTCACAGCGAGGGTGCACGCCTGTTTCTACACTACGGCGACTTGACGGACGGCACCACTCTCCGCCGGATATTGGAAGAAGTTCAGCCGGTAGAAATTTATAACTTAGGCGCTCAATCTCACGTTCGAGTCAGTTTTGACTCGCCGGAATATACGGTTGACACAGTAGGGATGGGAGTATTGCGGCTGCTAGAAGCAATTCGGGACTATCAGCACCGCACCGGCATAGAAGTGCGGTTCTATCAAGCAGGTTCTTCGGAAATGTTTGGTTTGGTACAGGAAGTTCCGCAGAAGGAAACAACTCCTTTTTATCCCAGAAGTCCTTACGCCTGCGCCAAAGTTTACGGGCACTGGCAAACAGTAAATTATCGCGAATCTTACGGACTTTTTGCCTGCAACGGCATCTTGTTCAATCACGAATCTCCCCGCCGTGGCGAAACTTTTGTAACTCGCAAAATTACTCGCGCCGTTGCCAGAATAGTCGCCGGCAAGCAGAAAAAGATTTATTTGGGCAATCTCGATTCCAAGAGGGACTGGGGCTATGCTAAAGACTACGTGCGGGCGATGTGGCTGATGCTGCAACAAGACAAGCCTGACGATTATGTCATTGCTACCAACGAAACCCATTCCATTAAAGAATTTCTCGATTTGGCTTTTACTTACGTCAATTTAGATTGGCAAAAATATGTGGAGTTTGACGAACGCTACTTGCGGCCGGCAGAAGTCGAACTGTTGATTGGCGATTCGACTAAGGCGCGCCAGCAATTAAATTGGGAACCTTCTGTAACTTTTCAGGAGTTAGTACATTTAATGGTAGATGCTGATATAAAAGCTTTAGACCAGCAAGGTCGAGGTTCGGGCAACGGATTTGATTAAGTCGCTAAACCAAGCCGTCAGTACGAACAATTTGTAGGGGTAGGGCCCCGTGTCTACCCCTTTGGCGAAAGCCGTACACCGGACGATCGCCCCTGCACACACTTCACAAATGATGAGAGGGTTGTTACAGCTATTAGCGTAGCGCGATCGGCATTCAAAGAACCAGCTTAATTGCTCGCAAAATTTTAGGCTGTGCGGGCTAAAAAAAACATTAAAATGATAGTTGGGGAGTTGCGACCCCTATATCTAACTTTCGGGTGTGCACCGCGCAAATTGTCCCTATCTGCTGCAGCTAAAACAAATGTGTGGGCAACCTCATCCTGCACCTCAAAGCTTTTTTTGCTAAAGCAACAATTTTAGAATTGAAATTGTCGATCGACCTTTATTCAAAATCCCGAGGCTAAAATTATGACAAGCTTGGATTTAAGCAGCAAACGCATTCTAGTCACGGGCGGCGCCGGTTTCTTGGGCCGTCAGGTAATCGACCAGCTAGTGAAAGCAGGGGCCGATGCTGATAAAATTTCGGTAACTCGATCGATCGACTGCGACCTCCGCGTCATGGAAAACTGCAAGCGCGCCGCCGAAAAACAAGATATTATCATTCACCTCGCCGCCCACGTCGGCGGCATCGGCTTAAACCTAGTCAAACCCGCTGAATTATTTTACGATAATTTGATGATGGGCGCGCAACTAATCCACGCCGCCTACGAAGCAGGAGTCGAAAAATTTGTCTGCGTAGGCACTATTTGCGCTTATCCTAACTTCACCCCAGTTCCTTTCAAAGAAGATGACCTGTGGAACGGCTATCCAGAGGTAACTAACGCACCTTACGGAGTAGCGAAAAAAGCCTTATTAGTGCAACTGCAATCCTACCGCCAGCAGTACGGATTCAACGGTATCTACTTGCTACCAGTAAATCTGTACGGCCCGGAAGATAACTTTGACCCGAAAAGTTCCCACGTCATCCCCGCATTAATTCGCAAAGTCCACGAAGCGCAAGAAAGGGGAGACAAAACACTGCCAGTTTGGGGCGACGGCAGCCCTAGCCGCGAGTTTTTGTATTCCACAGATGCCGCGCGGGGAATTGTGATGGCAACGCAAGATTACAGTGAATCTGATCCGGTTAATTTGGGAACGAATAGTGAAGTTAAAATTCGCGATTTAGTGGAAACGATTTGCGAATTGATGGGATTTGAGGGAGAAATTGTTTGGGAAACAGACAAACCGAACGGTCAGCCGCGCCGCTGTTTGGATACCCAAAGGGCTAAGGAAAAGTTTGGTTTTGTTGCGGAGGTGCAGTTTAAGGAAGGATTGAAAAATACGATTGATTGGTATCGAAAACACGCAGTTTAAGTGTGACAAACCCGGTTTCATTAAGAAACCGGGTTTTTTTAGGAAATAGGGTGAATAGCAGTAAATCACCAGAAAGAACTTTTTAGTAAAGCTGGCTCTTCCTTACTTAGTGTGCCCAACGATTAGTTTAAGTAGTTAAAACCCAAGCTATGTATGAATCGAAGGAAAAAATTGCTCCTAATTAACTGAAGTAAGATCGGAAACCCTTGCTGTGTAAAAATTTAGGCTATTAATTTCAGATAAATGAACACACGAAGTACGGAAGATCCGGCATATTTAGCCTTCCATACCGTAAATCTGCAACGGCGAATAAGAATGGAGTGGCCGATTTTACAACCAACCTGTAGATAAGGCCAACAATATAGTCAACCTACTCCCACGATAGCAGTAAATAGCCATTGCTTTCGATCTATAAAAAAGCCGATCGCAATTTCTGCCAATGTATATTATGGGCGATAGACTACCTCTAAAGGAATATTGTAAAAAACCTTTTTGACAATTTATTAAAATTTATTATACTACTTGTCAGGTGCGGAGCGTAAATATTCTCTCACTCCCTATACAAAATCAAGCCTGACCGAAAACAATTTGGTCACTAGCCCCGCGATTCATTCCTTTGCAGGCTGAGTGACAGTGTAAACTTTCCAAGTCTTTAATCTAAAATCTAAAATCTAAAATCAAATGACAGCCGACAAACCCGGATTCAGCATTAGCGCGACCGCGATTCGCCGCCACATCGGCACTCTCATGCTGACACTTGCGATTATAGTCGTGGGCATTTTCTACATCACCCAACTGCCCGTTGACTTGCTGCCATCCATCACGTATCCTCGCATCAGCGTGCGCTTAGACGCCCCCGGAGTCTCCCCAGAAGTTGCAGTTGACGAAATTACCCGCCCACTGGAACAAGGACTTTCAGCGACAGAAGGAGTCACGCAAGTTTTTTCCCGCACCCGCGAAGGACAAGTCAGCGTCGATTTATTCTTCAGACCGGGCGGCGATATTGACCAGGCTCTTAATGACGCTACAGCCTCCGTCAACCGAATTCGCAACCGACTTCCGGATACAGTTGAATCGCCCAGTCTGTTTAAATTTGACCCTTCTCAACAGCCGGTTTACGAATTCGCCCTGACTTCAGACTCGCGACAAGGGGTAGATTTGCGGGTATTTGCAGATGAAGAATTAGCCAGGGAAATTAACGTTATTCCCGGAGTAGCTTCCGTTGACGTTTCCGGCGGCGTTCAAGAAGAAATTCAAGTTAATATTGACCTGAACCGACTGCAAAGTTTAGGAGTTAATCTTAATGACGTTTTTAATGCTTTGCGCGAGCGCAATTTAGACACTTCCGGCGGTCGGTTGCGGCAAGAATCTAACGAACCGCTGACGCGAACCATCGGCCGCTTTAGAACAGCCTCTGAAATTGCCAATCTTTCCTTTCAAGTATCCGGTTCTAACCCGCCAAAACGAGTTTACCTGCGCGATTTTGCCCAAGTCAATGACGGCACGGAAGAACAGCGAGTCAAAGTTTTTCTCAATCAAAAACCTGCCGTTAAAATTAGCATCTTGAAACAGCCGGACGCCAACACGATTACTGTCGTAGACGGAGTGAAAAATCGCATCAAAGAAATGCAGGAGTCAGGCTTGATTTCGGCGGATATGACTGTAGTTACTACCTTAGACGAATCGAGATTTATCCGCAATTCCTTAGCCGATGTGGCAAATTCGGGAGTTTCAGGTGCAGTGCTGGCTGCGATCGCAGTTTTGTTCTTTTTAGGTTCCCTCAGACAAACGCTGATTATTTCTCTGACAATTCCCCTATGTACTCTAGCAGCCATTATTTTAATGCGGCTGTTCGGTATGTCGCTGAATTTATTTAGTTTAGGCGGTTTAGCGCTAGGAATCGGTCAGGCGATCGACACCAGCGTAGTTATTTTAGAAAATATTGTAGTCGGTCTAGACAGCAACCCTCATCTAAAAAAAGGCAGAATTAAAGATCGAAAAGAACGCACAATAGAAGAGTCTGTGTTGCGGAGTGAAGAAGTAGAATCAGCAATGGTTGCCTCCACAGCGGCCAACTTAGTATCAGTGCTGCCATTTTTGCTGATCGGCGGCTTCTTTTCGCTGCTATTTAACGAATTAATTTTGACAATTAGCTTTGCAGTAGCAGCATCTCTGCTAGTAGCTTTAACGGTAGTGCCGATGCTGACTTCTCGCTTGATGGGAATGTCTTATTCCAGTGGTATCAGTCAGTTTGGGCCGATAAAACATTTCAACCGCGGTTTTGAGAACGGTACGCGGGCTTACGGTTCGATGCTCTCAAAAGTCCTGGGTTTGCGGTTAATTATAATCGTAGTAGCTTTTGTCATTTTAGGCGGTGGCACATGGGTGATGCTAGGACAAATTCCCCAAGAAATTTTGCCGAGAGTTAATACAAGTCAAGCCAGATTATTTGCTTCATTTCCTCCGGGGACTAACTTGGAAACCAATCAAAAAGTGATTGCTGCTGTCGATAAGATTCTGCTTGAACAGCCAGAAACAGAGTACACTTTAACGACAGCGGGAGGGCTGCTGTTCGGTAACAATACGTCTGAAAATTTGCTTCGAGGAAGCAGCACAATTACGCTCAAATCAGGTACCAATACCACCGATTTTACAGAAAGAATGACTGAGGAATTAAAAAAAATTGACCTTCCTAAAGGAACTCGTCTGCGGCTAGTTCCAGAATCGATTAGGGGTTTAGTTTTAACTAATTCTCCCGTGCGGGGTGGCGAAATTGATGTCGTGGTTCAGGGGGACACTGAAGAATCATTGCAGGAAGCAGGCCGTCAGATATTAAAAGCATTAGATGAGAAGGTAAAATTAGCCCGGTTTCGGCCGGAGGCAGACCCGCCGCAGTCAGAGGTACAAATTCGTCCAGACTGGGAAAGGGCTGCTGTGTACGGGCTGACAGCCCAAGATATTGGGGAGACAATTCAGACAGCAATTGAAGGTGCTGTTCCCACTCAGTTGCAGCGGGGAAACAGATTAATAGATGTGCGGGTGCAGTTCGATCGCACTTCTGTCAAATCTATTGCCCAACTCGGACAAATTCCATTATCGGGCGGCAATAACAGTATCATCCGTTTAAGTGACGTGGCCAATATTACGATCGGCAAAGCGCCGGCAGAAATTCAGCGTCTCAATCAGCGGCAAGTTTTCTTAGTTGTCGGAAACTTGAATAAGGGTGCAAGTCTCGGCGATGCTGTCCAGCAAGTCGATGCAGTTTTATCAGAACTGAACTTGCCGCGAGGAGTAAGAATTGTGCCGAGTTCGGCTGCTGAAACTAATCAGCAATTGCAAACTTCTCTCAAGCTGTTGGGGGGATTGGCGACTTTTCTAGTGTTTGTAGCGATGGCGGTGCAGTACAATTCTTTAGTTGACCCGCTGGTGATTTTGCTGACAGTGCCTCTGGCGTTGGCGGCGGGAGTATTCGGGCTTTATGTGACCAAAACTGCGATCGGGGCGACGGTGATGATCGGGGCAATTTTGCTCGTGGGAATTATCGTGAATAACGGTATTATTATGGTGGAGTTGGCGAACCAAATTCGGGAAGAGGAAGGAGTCGATCGCACGACAGCAATTCTGAGGGCGGCACCTCAGCGCTTACGGCCGATTTTGATGACAACTATTACTACAGTTTTGGGTTTGTTTCCCCTAGCTTTGGGCATTGGAGAAGGTTCGGAATTCTTGCAACCACTGGGTGTGGTGGTGTTTTCTGGTTTGTCGCTGGCGACGCTGCTGACGCTGTTTATTATTCCGTGTTTTTACATTTTGCTGCACGACTTCTTCGGGATGTTTGCAGCGAAGAAGAAGCCGCAGGCGGTGGCTATTCCCGTGCAGAAGGCGGCGAGAAAGACTCCGAATTTGTAAAATGTAGTGTCAGCTTTTTATGCACTTCGACGCAATCCGGCAGGGGTTTACACCCCTGTCTCAAAGCGAAAGTCGGTTTTAACCGACTGTAGATTTTGACGAAAGTGCGATCGATTTTAGTCCTCTTTCAGAGGACTTTTGCTATGAGACAGGGAATTCATTCCCTGTCGGACTGTCGGATTTATCAACAATACCGCTACTGCATTTGATGTGAAGTTGACGCCGCAAGAATTAGTGGGTAAGGTGCGTCAGTAAACAATTTTATGACTCCCCAAAGAAATTCCCGACTGACACACCCTACAAGAATTAGTGTTTTTGACATCCGAAAGTTTTCGTGTTACAATAATACTACACGAGAACTGGCAAAACCAAATTAAACAAAAATGCCCTACGAAAAATTAGACATATCAGCCCCAAAACCAGTATTATCTTGGGCAAATCACGCCCTGGGCGAAAAAGAAACCAAGATGACCGCCAACGTAGCATCTTTGCCCTTTGTATTCAAACACGTCGCACTAATGCCCGATGTACATTTAGGAAAAGGTGCTTTAGTCGGTTCAGTAATTGCCACAAAAGAAGCGATTATTCCGGCTGCTGTGGGCGTTGATATTGGTTGCGGGATGGCTGCGATTAAAATGCCATTCAAGGCTGAAAATTTAGAAGGTAAACTCAAACAAATTCGCCTCGATATCGAAGCAGCAATCCCTGTGGGATTTGCGGAAAACAAGGAAGTAGAAAAAACTGTCACAAACTGGCAAGGATGGGGCGAGTTTAAGGAACTTCATCAAGGCGTGCAGCACCAAAACAATAAAGCCTTAAAACAAATGGGTTCCCTTGGCGGTGGCAATCATTTTATTGAGGTTTGCGTTGATAGTGAAAACTTTGTTTGGCTGATGCTGCACTCTGGTTCTCGCGGCATTGGAAACTTGCTAGCACAGCAGCACATCGAGACTGCTAAAGATTTAGCTAAACTGGCAGAAATTAATCTGGCTGACAAAGATTTGGCTTATTTTGTAGCGGGTACGCGGGAGTTTGCCGCTTACTGGCACGATTTGCAGTGGGCGCAAGATTATGCTCGTTTTAATCGCGATGTGATGATGAATCGGTTTAAGCGAATTGTGGAAAAGCACGTCGCGGGAGGCAAATCTGTTAAGCCTTTATTAGAGGTGAATTGCCACCACAATTACGCGGAAAAAGAGGTGCATTTTGGGGAAGAGGTGTATGTTACTCGCAAAGGTGCTGTGCGCGCGGATGTAGAGGATTATGGAATTATTCCAGGTTCGATGGGGGCGAAGTCTTTCATTGTTAAAGGGAAGGGAAATGCTGAGAGTTACTGTAGTTGCAGTCACGGCGCGGGGCGCTTGATGTCTCGCAATCAAGCGAAAAATGTATTTACTCTCGATGATTTTGTGCTGCAGACTGAGGGGGTTGAGTGCCGGAAAGATGAGCAATTTTTAGATGAAATTCCGGGGGCTTATAAGCCGATTGATGAGGTGATGAGTCAGCAGTCGGATTTGGTGGAAGTTGTGGCGACTCTGAAGCAGATGGTTTGTGTCAAGGGGTGACAGAAACTGGTTTATTTGTAATTCACTTACCTAGAAAGTGCTTTATGGGAAGAGGGGGGAAATCAAGCCGCTGTTGATTTCCCCCCTCTTGACAAACGCTTTGTTTTCTAAAGCTTTTCTCTAACACACCATCTGTCTAGACTCAATTTCTAGCAAGCGCAGCAGTCTTTCATCGCCATTGGCTTTGGCTGCTTGCTTTCTACGATCGAGAATATTGCAAATATTCGCTTGGTGGACTTGCGCCACTTCCACAACTGTTGGGTAAGATTCAACCGCCCCTGGGGTGCGAACTGCTGCGCTATCCCGATCGCCAGCTTGAGAATCTCGCTTTGTAGTATGGTTTGTACCGCCGTATTTATTTGGGGCGGGAATGTGTCTCGGATAGCGATAGTTCCAGTTTTGGCCCCGATATTTGCCCGCGACTTCGCCTTCGATCATATCGACAGTCGGAATGTCGTACTCATAGTGTGCGCCGCGATAAGTGAGTTTCATATTTTTTGATCCTTATATGTATGGAGATAAAAAGGGCAGTCAGGCTAGCTTGGGTTTTTTTGGCTAAAACTTTTTTAGTTTCTGTATTCAATTATACTGTTTTTTAAGATGAATTCGTTGAATTTACAAAAATTAATATTTTGAGGGGCAGAGGGCAAGAAAAAACCCGCCGCAGCGGGTTTAATCGAGCTTTTGACTAATTCGAGCCGCGCCCGGAGCGAAACTGCTTCGGTTCCGAAGAACTACCCGACTGTCACCTGATCGGTTTGCACGTTTGTTGCACCTTCTTCAGCAGAGGCGATCGCTACCAACTTGTCAAGAATTTCCTGACTGGGAACTTGACCTTTGAGAACAACTGTGCTGCTGAGCTGAGCGACATAAACAGTCTCGATATCAGCAACTTCTGCATCGCTGTCAAAAGCTAAAGCAACCCGCTTCGCTAAGCCACTCTCGTCAAAGTTTCCGTCTGGGCCGACTTTAGCAGGAGCGATGGATTGCGCTTGTGCTGCTTGCTGTACTACTTGTGCCATCGGTTCAGCCGGGGCTTCAGGCTTTTCGAGTCCGAACAGTCTTTTAAACCAACCCATATTAGTTGAGTCTCCTGAAAATACACTTTTTCCAAGATAGCTCTAGAATTCCAAAAGACTCGTAATTGTTGCAAAACTCAGCGAAATTTATCAAAATGTTTTATCGGGAGACTTTTACAATCTAAAATCTTAAATGGTATCTAGATGTTGATGTTGCTATTTGATGTATGGGATGATCGCTCCGCCTTGGATAGCAGAGGCGTAGTCGAAGCAGTTCCCCCACTGTCACCTTAAAAAAAACTGCACAACGCGCCGGAATACATTCTCGGTTTGTTTAACTACGCGGGACATCTCCTGCACGTCATCGAACTGTGTCCACCGATACAGGGGACGGTAGGCCGCGCTTAATTAAGGGTAGTCCTGCATATAGCAATCCTTGCATGAGTCGTAAATTTTTTACCCCACCCAAACCCTCCCCGAACCCGCTCGCTGGGGAGTAATAAATTCACAAATGATGCGAGGATTGCTATAAGTAATTATGCGATTTGATCTAACCCGGTTTGTAAAAGGAGATGACAGGCAAAAATCACTACTTGTTTACCAATTAGCAATTACTAATTTCCAATTACCAATTACCAATTACTAATTCCCCGTTAGAGATAATTAAATCTAACTCTTAACTTTTTAGATAATATTGTTCTGCTTCCGACCAATTCAGCTTAAGCAACGAATCATCTCCCCAGGTCAGTTTGAGACTCGGCTTAATTGCTTCCACGCCCAAAGCGCTAATAATCTGCGCTGCTACTGCTTTCGCCAATAGCGGCGGTACAGAATTTCCGACTTGGCGAAAACCGTGCCATTTTGTCACGTGAAATCTAAACCAGTCAGGATAGGAATGCAGTCGCGCAGCTTCCCTGACAGTAATGCACCGAGGCGCGATCGGGTGAATCGGTCTCGGCGAAGTATAAGCCCCCCTAGCTCGGTCGGTTCCAGCCCTGAGAGTGTTGCAAACTCCCTGGGGGTGAAGCTTATAAAAACGGCTGATCGGCTCTTTTTCGCCGTGTTTGGCCGCCTGAAACCTTTCCATACATTCCTGAGAATGTTTAGTTCGCAAACTACAAGAGAGAATTTGTCGATCGTACTCGCGATCGTAGGAATAATCATCCTCCAAACCATCAATCCCGCGCATTATACTCGCATAAGCGCTGCACTTGCCGTACTCCGCGATTACCCAATCTCGGTGCAGCAACTCGCTGTACTTTTCCACTTCCGGCAAATCTCCAATTGCATCCCAAACTGTCGGGACAGCAGGTAAATTAACTTTTTTATAGCGTTTAGGAATTTTATTTTTTGGCAGTATCGTAGTTTGCTGAGGGTATTTGGGTAGCTCATAACCTGCTTTGCACCCAATCAGAAACAATCGTTTGCGAGCTTGTGGCACTCCGTAGTGAACCGCGTTGAGAACTTGATAGTTTTCTTCTACTTGATAGCCTGCTTCCAGAAAAGAGCTAATTAAAATATTCAAGAGTTCTTTGTGTTCTCCTGATGCAATTCCCGGCACATTTTCCATTACGAAAAACTTGGGTTTTAGCTCCAAAACTAAGCGTTTAAAGTGAAAAATTAGAGAATTTCGTGGGTCGTCCACCTCGCGCTTGCCCATCATGGAGAATCCTTGACAGGGCGAACCGCTGATTACTACGTCTATCTCGCGCCGCCCGATCGCCGATTTTTTCCGAATTTCTGAACCCGTAAGCTGTGTGACATCTTTGCACAGAATAGAACACAGCGGGAAATTAAACTCGTGTGTGGCGCAGTGAATAGGGTCAATTTCGACTGATGCAAGTACATCAAAACCTGCTTGTTCAAAGCCCAGGGTCATGCCGCCCGCGCCTGCAAATAAATCAACAGCGATCGGTCGCTTTTTCCGATTGCTTGGCATAACATTTCAATAACAAAGTGGCTTTAATAGAAATTAAAAAAATTAACCTGGTTTTTGGTAATAAATCTTGGGTTTGTCAAGAAGCTATACACAAAGAAACCGGGTTTATACATAACTTTTCAATACCAAAATTGCTTTAAGAAGCTGTATTTAAGTTGACATTTTTCATTATTTCCGCAGCGGCCCGATCGCACACGCCCACCTCTCCGAGACTTTCGCGCATTTCCCGATAACCTGCCAAAGTTTGCTGGCGTCGATCGGCATTTTGCAGCAATTCCAGTGCGTGATTCACTATATTTTGCGCAGTAGCGTCGTCTTGCAGCAACTCCGGGACGATCGGCTTCATTTGCACCAAATTGGGCGGAGACATAAAAGGAATCGAAAATTTCAGCACGTGGCGAGCAATAATCGCCGTAATCGGACTGACGCGATAGATGACAACTTGCGGAACATCCAGCAAAGCCAACTCCAAATTAACAGTACCAGATTTAGCGATCGCCAGATCGGCAGCCGCCAAGATTTCCAGAGTTTGATTTTCTAACAAAGTAGCCCGCAAACCGTAATTCTCGATCGCTTTTTCGATTTTGCTGCGGAAAGCTTTGTTAGCAAGCGGAATCAAAAAATCAACTTCCGGCAATTTAGCTTGAATAGTTTGAGCTGCCTCAAATATAACCGGCATCAGGTACTTGAGTTCTTGGTGTCTAGAAGCGGGAATTAGGGCGATCGACACCTGTTCCGGCCCAATTCCCAAAGTTTTGCGGGCAACTTCCCGGCTGGGCGCAGATTGCATTCTATCCACCAAAGGATGACCAACCCAACTCACTTGGGCTCCTTTTTTTTGATAATAACAAGCTTCTTCAGGAAAAATTGCCAAAAGGTGGTCGCAAATATTGACAATCAAATCAGTATTGCGAGGAGAAATCGACCAAACCCATTCTTGAGGTGCAATGTACCAAATCACCGGCAAATCCGGCAAACAGCGACGGATGTAGCTGCCAATGCCGAGATTTGGAGTCAAATAATCAATCAATACAACCGCATCGGGGCGGAATTTTTTGAGATATTGTTTAGCTTTTTCCTGAACTTTGATTGTCGGCAAAATATAGGGTACAGATTCTATAAGGCCCATAGAACCAATGCCCACAGTATCGCCTAAAATAGTAGCCCCAGCTTCTGCCATACGAGGCCCGCCCAATCCTGTTATTTCTAACTCTAAACCAGCGGCCACAGCGTGACGTTTTAAGGCTGCAATTAACAAAGCTCCTTGCAAATCCCCAGAAACCTCACCCGTGCTGATAAAAATTTTCATATTCTCACTTTATACAGGTAAGATGTTTGCTAATAACTCGGTAACAGCATCATATTGATCCGGCATATTAGCACAGCGTAGCAGTAATTCTAAGTCCACGCCCGGAAGGAATGTACTCTGGCAAATCTCTTCATAATTTTCACCTGTTAAGTCATAGAGAGATAACTGACTATTTTGCCAAAACCAGACTTCCCTAACGCTCAATCTTTTGTAAAATTCTAAAGTATTTGTCCCGCCACTGGTAATTACCACTTCAATAGCAATATCTGGGACTCTTTTTGGGGTTCCTATGTCATAGGAATCACCCGGCTCTTTTCTACCGCCTAATTCTCTGTTACCGAGAGTCGGCCCGCCCTTGCCGTAAAATCGAATCCCATTTGCTCTCATATATGCCTCTAGCAGCATACAGAGAGTGCTCTTGATTATTTCGTGTTCGGGCGAGACAGTCATAATTTGCAGTTTTTGATCGAGATAGAAAAATTTCACACCTCTGACATCTTTAAAAGCTGCTTCTATCGCTTCAAATTGCTCCCAACTCACATCTAAGAACCTAATGCAGCCATCTTGTTCTGTTTCAGGGGACGTAGATTGGACTGAAGTATAAACATTCATTGGGCAACAGTCGCTTAGTTCCTAGGTTTATTCTACATCATTCACTTTTTGCCAGGAATCAAACCGCGCCGCCCTTTGGTTATAGACTGCTGCACAAATCTCCGCAGGTGCTGCAAGTGGGCGTTTTCTGGTAACAAATCCAACTGTTCAAAAGCTTGATTTAGAGTGTAGCCAGAATGGTAGAGAATACGAAAAGTTTTCTTCAAAACTAGCAAATCTTCTTCTGTCAAACCAGCGCGTTGGAGACCGACTTTGTTGATTGCTCGCACTCTCGAAGGATTCCCCTCGACTAGCATATAAGGAGGTACGTCTCGATCGATCCTGCTCAAGCCGCCCACCATAGACAAGCGACCGATGTGGACAAACTGGTGAACGCCCAAAACACCGCTCAAGCGGGCTTGAGACTCGATTTTAACGTGTCCGGCTAAGGCTACAGCATTGGCGATAATTACTCGATCGGCGATCGCGCAATTGTGTCCCACATGAACATAAGCCATCAATAGATTATGATTGCCAATAGTCGTGCTTTCCCCGGCTCCAGTAGCGCGGTTAATTGTCACATATTCCCGAATTTGATTGCTGTCGCCAATTTTCACCCTAGTCGGAGAACCCTCGTATTTCAAATCTTGAGGTTCCAAACCAATCGCCGCACCGGGGAAAATTTGATTGCGAGCGCCTATTTCGGTTAGCCCGTCGATAATTGCATGGGCACCAATCTTAGTATCAGGCCCGATTTTCACTCTTTCCCCAATTACAGCATAAGCTCCCACTTCTACAGTCGGGTGAAGTTCAGCACCGGGATGAATCACAGCAGTTGGGTGAATCAAAGTAAGCATTTGTCAGTTGTTTTGCTGGTAAGTGGGAAGGAAGTTTGGCAACGCGCAGTGTAAGGGATTAAACTGATTTAACGGAGGGATGTTGAAGCAAGAAGGAAGAGGGAAGAAGGAAGAACGAAGAAGGAATTTTTTTAATTTTAAGATTACTTCCTTCCGAGGAAGGCTTCGCGGTTTCAATTTAAATTGAAAACTCATAACTTAAAACTACCCCCAAGCCCTCACTAATTCCAAATTTAATCTACCATCGAAAACGTCAATTCTCCTTCACAAACTTTTTGTCCGTCTACTTCACCCAGAGCCTGCATTTTTGCGAAGCGGCGGCGTTTTACCCACAGCAATTCTACAGTCATCAGCAACTGATCGCCCGGTACAACCTGACGACGGAACTTGACTTGATCGATTCCGGTAAACATCCACAATCCTTGCTTGATGTCGGGCAACTGAGCGAGAACAATACCGCCAACTTGAGCCATAGCTTCAACAATTAATACCCCAGGCATAATTGGCCGTCCGGGAAAATGCCCTTGAAAATGTGGTTCGTTGAAAGTCACATTTTTAATTCCTATAGCCTTCTCGGACGGCACGTAATCAACAATCTTGTCAACCAGTGCAAAAGGATAGCGATGAGGCAATAATTTCTGAATTTCTTCGAGTGTAAAAGTAGATTTAACCGCTGGAGACTCCTCACCTTTTTCAGTGGGGACGGATTCAGAATTAGCAGTATTGAGGGTGTTAACTTCAGTCAGCGTGGACATTGCTTGAAGACTTTTGAGTGTGGTATGGCAGAAGGAATATGCAATCTTAACAGATCGCGTGTTTTTTCCTAACTTTTATCTAGCGTAGCTAGAGCTTGCGATTTCAGGGCTTGGGCGAGTTGGACGTGCAGGTTGTGACTGGCTTTGTAAGCCAAGTAGTGAGCTTTTGGCCAAGTTCCGAGCAGACTGAGGTCGCCTGCTAAGTCTAGGATTTTATGGCGCACCGGTTCGTTGGCAAATCTCAAGGGCGGGTTGAGCCAGCCGGATCGATCGCAAACTAGGGCGTTTTCTAGGGTACCACCTTTGATCAAACCTGCTTGTCGCAATTGGTCAACTTGGCGAGCAAGTCCAAAAGTGCGGGCTGGGGCGATCGCCGTCGCAAAACTTTCTGCCTCTGGCGACCAACTGTACCATTGATTGCCGATCGCCTGTTCCTCAAAATCAATTCCGTAACTAAATCGAGTTTCGGCTGAGGGTAAAGCCACTGCAAAAGCATCCCCGTGGCGCACCCAAATTGGCTGTTCTAGGACGAAGGAGGAAGTGGGGTCTTGCTTCGATTCTTGAGGAACTAAGCCGGTATGGGCGATCGCCTCTACCCAAACCAGAGCCGAACCGTCCAGCAGCGGCAATTCCGCCCCATCAACCTCAATTCGAGCATTATCCGCTCCCATCCCCGCCAAAGCTGCTAATAGATGCTCTACAGTGCGAATTTGAGCATCGATACCTGCCAGTTCAGTTGAAAGTGCAGTCTGACAAACCGCCTCAATTTTTGCAGGAATTATCGGAGCACCGGGCAAGTCTATTCTGACAAAATAGCGACCTTCCCCAACCTCCGCAGGCAAAACTCGGACGCGAGTTTGTTCGCCGCTGTGCAAACCGATTCCCGACAGTTCAAATTCAGATTTTAAGGTACGTTGAATAGTCATTAGTCAGTCATTAGTTAGTAGTCAGGAGTCAGTAGTTAACAGTCAACTGTCAACGGTCAACTGTCAACTGTCAACTGCCAACTGCCAACTTAGAATCGCTCACCAATGCCAAAGTGAATTTGATTGTCGCCAGTGTCGTTGATACCGTAATCGATCCGGATCGGCCCTAAAGGAGATTGAATCCGTACACCGAGGCCGTAACCGTAACCGCTACCGGGCTTTTCGCGGATACCTGCAGGGTCGCCAGGGACATCTTTGCCCGTGCCCAAGTCAGTGCCAGCATCCAAAAATAGCGCTCCGCCGATAAACGAAATAATCGGGAAACGGTACTCAACGCTGGCTTCTAGGAAACTGCGACCGGCTCCCATGTCGCCTTCGGCGTACCCGCGCACCGAGTTGGCGCCGCCCAAGGCAAAGGCTTCGTAGGGAGGCAAATCTCCGAATACGGTGCCGCCTCTAAAACTGAATGCCAGGGTTTGAGGGCCGGGGGTAAAGTTAGTGTACTTGACTGGTAGGTACAAGCTGTAGCTGGCTCGCAGGCGGTTTAAGAGGATGCTGCCGGAACCTACAGGAATCGATTGTTCCATCCCAAACCTGAGCAGGGAACCGCTAGTGGGGCGGAGGGGGTCGTTGCGTCGATCGCGCACAACACCTGCTTGCAGTGTTGTCAAGTCATCCGATCCCGAATCGCTAAAACTTAACAGGTTGCCGAGTTCGTCCCGGGATTCGCGCCTGCCTTTGCGATCGGTAATTGAGACTCGCTGGTACTGCAAGCCGAGTGAAGCCGTCCACTCAGAATCGGCAAAAGGATTGCGCGACAGAGGACGGGTGAAATTGATGCCGGCCCCGGTGCGATTGATGCGAGGTCGATCGTCGTTGGGCAATCTGACTTCCCGTTCGCCACCGTCAAAAATCACGCTGATCGATCGTCTTCTAAACGCATTAATCGTATAAGAAGTCCGGTAAGGATCGCCCGCAATCCAGGGGTCAGTAAAACTCACGTCAAACAGATTTTGGCGTTCCCCGATTTGTACTTCAGCGCCCAACTTCTGGTTCCTACCGCCGAAGTTTTGCTGCTGGTAACTCAGCGTACCGAACAAACCCGTCGCGGAACTCAAACCCGCACCAGCCGCCAAAGAACCAGTATTTTTCTCGATGACGTTGACAATTACCCTTGCCTTGCGGGGGTCAGTCGTTCCCGGTTCCAAGGCAAGTCGCACGTCTTCAAAAATTCCCAAACCAAACACCCGTCTCAAATCTCTTTCCGCCTTGGTGCGGTTAAAGATGTCTCCGGGCTTGAGTTCTACTTCGCGGGTGACGACAAAGCGACGGGTGTTGCCTCCGATCGGCTGACCCGTGGCATCTGTTGCCTCTCCCTCCTTGTTCAGGAAGCGGACATCAACTGATTCGATCTGGCCTTCTGCCACTACCAGGGTGACTGTGCCGTCGTCTCCTACTTGTGGGGCATCAGTGATTTGGCCCAAAACATAGCCGTTCTCTTGATACCACGCATTAATTTTTTTCACTCCCTCCTCAAAGCGGCGGAGGTTGAGAATTTTGCCGTATTGATCGCGGAAGCTTTCGTCAATTACGCTTTGGGGCAGCACTTGCTGACCGGTGATTGTCACTCCCCGCAATACCGGATTTGGCTGCACAATAAAAGTCACCCGGACGCCCAACGGGGTGTCTTCCGGTACTGCCCGCACGTTTCTGAAAAAGCCTGTGGCAAAAATGGCGTTGATGTCTTGTTGCAGTTGGCTGCGGTTGGTCGTGCGTCCTGGTTGGGTGCTGATGACTCGGTAAATTTCACTTTCCAAGTCTTCTGTCGCCCCGGTGACTGTAACTTCTGCAACTAGCACTTGCGGTTCTGCCGGCCCGGCGGGTGCGGGGGTTTGTCTGGGCTGCGGTGCTGGGCCAGGGGGCAATGGGGGAACGGTGTTAGCCGGCGGTCTGGTCGGGGCCGGTCTGGGGGTAACTTGGGCGTTTTGAGCGATCGTCCCGGATTCCTCTGGTTTCGCTAGCTCTGCTGCGATCCAGGCGGGCGTTACAGCCGCTTCCGATGGGGGGAGCGAGCTGTCCTGTTGCGCGTCTTGCAGGGCGTTTTGGCTGCTAGAGGTGGGGGAGGGGTTGGATGCTAGCTCGGGTTTTAGTTCAAGGATCGGAGGAGAAACCGGGGAGGGCGGGTCTGTGACTACCCTTGGGGGTTCGCTGTCGCCTTCTCCTCTGGCAGGGGCCGCAGCTATTTTTAGGGCTTCCCCTTTGCTGGTTTTAGCGGCTTTGCGGTTTTGAGGAGGGTTTTGGGTTAATTCTGGAATGGGGCGATCGGGTAATTCGATCGACGGGGCGGGCGGAACGGCAGCCAAAGCTTCCTCTGCTGATTCAGAGTAGGATGTTTGGCCGCTTGCAGAATTTGATAACCCGAATGTTGCTGAGGCAGTAAATACTGCCACCAATACAGCAGATAAACGCATTTTTGTTCACTTTTTTGGGCAATCCACACACCACATTAGTCATTAGTCATTATTCATTAGTCATAGTCATTAGTTATTAAGTCGGTTGAATCTCGCGCTGACCGCTAATTGATGACTGTTGACCGCTGATTGCTGACATCAAAGGCACAAGGGTGACAAACTGTGCAATTCTAGCGCATTACCAAGACCTCTAGACTTTCTGAGCGAGAACCCGTTGGAGAACTTGCTGGTAAGCGGTTTCTACCGATCCTAAGTCGCGGCGGAATCGGTCTTTGTCCATCACACGGGCGTCTGGGTCGGCTTCTGCGTTGTCCCAGAGGCGGCAGGTGTCGGGACTGATTTCGTCGGCGAGGATCAGATTTTGATGTTGGTCGATACCGAATTCTAGTTTGAAGTCTACTAGGGTAATGCCGCACTCGGTGAAAAATTCTTTTAGTATTTCGTTAATTTCGCGGGCGCCCATTTCTAGTTGGTCTACTTGTTCGGGGGTGGCTAGCTGCATTAGCAGCAGCCTGTCGCGGGTCAGCAGCGGGTCTCCCAAATCGTCGTTTTTGTAATAAAACTCCACCAGCGGCGGATTGACAATTGTGCCGAGGGCAAGTCCGGTTTGCTTGCAAAGACTGCCGGCGGCAATGTTTCTGACTACGACTTCCAAGGGCAAGATTTGGACGCGACAGACTCGCATTTGGTTGGGGGTCGGCGTGTCGATGAAGTGGGTGGGAATGCCTTTGGCTTCTAGCATCCGAAACAAGTGGGCGGATATGGCGCAGTTGATTTCGCCTTTGCCGACGATGCTGCCGCGTTTCTGGGCGTTAAAGGCTGTGGCGTCATCTTTGAAGTGTGTCAGCAAAATTTCGCTGTCTTCGGTGGAGTAGAGGATTTTGGCTTTGCCTTCGTAGAGTTTGCGATCGGCTGACATGGCGATTAATAATGTAGATGAGTTTTAGATTTTACCGTAGCTCGATCGGGTGTTATTGGCGAGTTTTTGGATCTCCGCTGCACCGCTCATTCTCTGACCAAGAATTTCTTGAGGGTACAAGCCCCCAGATTTATCCGTGGAATCAATCCAAAATCTAAAATCTAAAATCCTCAAGCCCCCGCATTTATCCGTGGGGTCAATCCAAAATCTAAAATCTAAAATCTAAAATCGAATGACGGGCGAGTACGCCTGCAGGTAGATACTGTCATCGGCTCAGGCATAAATGATTCTTGACAAAGGACAATAGAGATTAAACCTGCTGGGCTCGCGATCCGTGCTGACTAAACATCGCCAACGAGACGGGCGCTTAAAAAACATCTATAAAATGGCTGATTTATGCAAGACAAAAAAATTCATATTCTCTTGGTAGAAGATGATGAGGTTGATGTGATGAACGTCCGGCGAGCTTTCAAAAAAAATAACATCGTCAACCCCCTCTACATTGCTGCCAATGGATTAGAAGCTCTAGCTATATTACGTGGAGAAGGAAAAATAGATCCTCCAATGCCTCAAGCCCGTCGGTTGATTTTGCTGGACTTGAATATGCCGAGAATGAGCGGGATCGAGTTTTTGCAAGAATTGCGACTGGATGAATGTTTGAGGTCGATTCCGGTGATCGTTCTCACCACTTCTAATGAAGATAGAGATAAAGTAAAAGCTTATAATTTGAATGTAGCGGGATATATTCTTAAACCTGTTACTTTTTCTAATTTTGTGGAAGTGATGGCTACCCTCAACAGATACTGGATGCTGAGCGAAATTCCCTAACTAAAATAGGGGATTTTTAATAAAAATTTTTCAAGGGAGCTTTATGATTTTTCAGCTATGCAGTTGTTTTAATTCCTTTTTCTCGACAGCAGCTTTTTCGGAGTAATCCACAATTCTGTTTTTATGGACAAAATTCTCACAATTCTGATAGTTGATGACGATGCAGTCGATCGCATGGCGATCAAACGTTCGCTCAAGTCCGCTGGTGTTTCGGCAGCAGTTACTGAAGCAGAAGACTGCGCGGATGCGCTGGCCCAACTCTCGGTCAATAAAAATTATCCCCAGGCTACTGCTAAACTATCCAAACAAAATAAATCTCAACTTTTAAGCGAGGTTGATGAGATAGAAAATGGGCTGCTATTAAATCAAATATTTGAATGCAAATTTGACTGCGTATTGCTCGACTACGGATTGCCGGACGGAGACGGACTGAGTTTGGTAAAAAATCTACGAGAAGCGGGGCTGAAAGTTCCCTTAATTGTTCTCACAGGTCAAGGCGACGAACAAATTGCTGTGGAATTAATGAAGGCTGGAGCTTCTGATTATATTGCTAAAAACAAGCTTTCTCCAGATAGTTTGTCTCGCAGTTTGTACAATGCCATGCGCGTGTACCGCGCCGAATCTCAGGCGTTTCATACCAGTCAAAAACTCAAGGAAAGCGAGGAACGCTACAGGTTAGTTTTAGAGGGAGTGAACGACGGAATTTGGGATTGGGATTTAAGTAAAAATGAGGTTTATTGGAACGATCGCCTTTTGGAAATTATCGGTTTGTCGCGAAAGCAATTTGGCAGGACTATGGACGCTCTATACAACCGCCTGCACCCCGATGACAAGGAGGGAATAGTAGCGGCGATCGCCGCTCACTTGGAACAAGAAATAGACTATAATGTAGAATTCCGGCTGTTACACTCGAACGGTGCTTACCGCTACTGCACTTCTCAGGGAAAAGCTCAACGTAATTCCCAAGGACAAGCGCTGCGAATGGCCGGCATGATTAGCGACATTACTGAGCGGAAACAGGCGGAAGATGCTCTGGAAAGGGAACGGCAGCAACTGAGACAAATTATTACTTGCGTGCCTGTAGCAATGGCGATGTTCGATACACAAATGCGCTATATGGCTAACTCTAAAAAATGGGTTAGTCAATTTAATTTGGACTTGCCGTCTCTGAATAATTTTAGCCATTACGAATTGTTTCCAGATACGCCGAATCGCTGGAAAGTAATGTATCAACAAGCGCTCACAGGTCAGGTAGTTTCTGTGAGCGAAGATGCCTGGGAACGAGCAGACGGATCTGTTCTGTACCTGCGGTGGGCTGCTCACCCTTGGTACGATCCAGACGAGAAAGTCGGGGGAATCGTGATGGTTGCCGACAAAATTAATGAGTTGGTGGAAGCGCGGGAAACGGCCTTAGAAGCGAGCCGGGTGAAGTCGCAATTCTTGGCGAACATGAGTCACGAAATTCGCACTCCGATGAATGGAGTTTTGGCAATGGCTCAATTGCTGCTGCGCGCTCCTCTGGAACAGAAACAGCGGGACTGCGTTCAGACTATTTACCGCAGTGCTGAACATTTGCTGAATGTTATTAATGATATCCTCGATTTCTCTAAGATTGAAGCGGGAGAAATGCGACTGGACAAGGCTAATTTTGATTTGGATAGTTGCGTTGAGTCGGTGATAGAAATCATAGCGCACTTAGCCGAAGAAAAAGGTATTGAATTAAATATTTTAGTTGACAGCTCAGTTCCGAGAAAGTTGGTGGGCGACGCGGGCAGATTGAAGCAAGTTTTGCTGAATTTGACGGGGAATGCCATAAAATTTACCGATCGCGGTCAAGTTCTAGTTCACGTAACTGTGAAACAGGGCAACCGACTGGCAGACGGTAGACAAGAAGCAAGATTGCTATTTTCCGTGCGGGATACTGGCATTGGAATTTCGGCAGAAGGGCAAACAAAGCTGTTCCAATCTTTTTCTCAGGTAGACGATTCTCCTACTAGGCCTTACGGCGGGACGGGTTTGGGTTTGGCTATTTGCAAGCAGTTAGTGGAGATGATGGGAGGCGACATTGGAGTTCGCAGTTTGCTAGGCAGCGGTGCTACTTTTTGGTTTACTGTACCTTTGGAAAAACAGTTGCAATTTGAGCCTCACGATCCCGAACTTGCGGGCAAGAAACTGTTAGTAGTCTCTGGAAGCACTTTGAGAAGGGCAGCGGTGCGATCGCTCGCTCAAAGTTGGGGGGCTCGCTGCGATGAGGCAGAAACTCCTGCTGAGGCTTTGAGTTGGTTGAACAATTCCCAGCGCGGGATTTCTCAGCCTTCAGGGGAGGGGGGAAAAAGCTGGGACGTGGTGCTTGTGGACTTGCAAATGCCAGAGTTAGATGCGGAGGAATTTGCGAGGAAAGTGCGATCGACCTCTATAGTTGGCTCGTTAATCGCCATGACTGCTTTGCGGGAACAGCCCAAGGCTGAAGTGCTTTGCAGTCGGGGTTTTAACGGGTATTTGATCGAGCCCGTGCGACCAAGCCACCTGCTTGAGGCAATGCTTGCGCCGGTGAAGAGAACGGGAGAGTTTGGGAGAGTGGACCCTACTAATACTTGCAAGTTGTCACCAGTTAATTATCAATATGTTACTTCCAATTCGCCGTCATCGCTGAGAATTTTGGTGGCGGAAGACCACCCGATCAATCAACAAGTTCTTGTCGAACAGTTGGCAGTTTTAGGCTATCAGGCTGACTGCGTGGTCAACGGTCAAGAAGCGCTGGAGTTGCTCGCAAAAAAAAGCTATGATTTAGTGCTGATGGACTGTCAAATGCCGGTACTTGATGGTTACAAAACAACCCAAAAGTTGAGGCAAATCGAAGGAAGCGATCGGCATACTTTTGTGATGGCTTTAACTGCTCATGCTATGCCGGGGGAACGAGAAAAGTGTCTGGCGGCGGGGATGGACGATTATCTCAGCAAACCTGTAGATTTAGATGCTTTGGCCGCGGCACTGAAAAAGTATGAAGCCCTAAATGTTCATGGTGAAAATAAGTATGGAGTTAAAAGTATTAATTCGGAAAATAAATCTCCATTAGCAACAAATTATACAGAAGTTGTGGAAAAAGCGCAGGTTGTGGCTGGACCGACACCAAGGGCGATCGGACTTCAAACTTGGGAACATAGAGACTACGACGGACTGTTCGACAAGAGCAGATTGGAGCAACTCGGGCGAGTTAATATTAAATTGCCCGAGCGACTTTTGCAAGCTTTTGTGGCAGACGCCCAAGCTGATATGGCTGCTGCCAAACTAGCTCTAGAAGCTAAAGATTGGCAAGCTGTGGAATATCAAGCCCACCGTCTCAAGGGAACTTCGGCTAATGTGGGAGTTGCTCTGATGTCGGATTTGGCAGCACAATTGGAGCATCAAGCGCGAGGCTTTCAATCTAAACCATCAGAGGTGGAATTATTAAATATTGAGAGGGTTGAAAACATATTAGTGAGTTTGTCTAGTCATTTAGCCCGGGTTCAAGAATTTGTGGAAACTCGAATGTTTGGTTAATATCTTACTCGCTCGTAGTCGATATTAGTCGGCGATTAAAATCGCCCTCACAAAAACGAAGTCCTTCTATAAAAGACTAATAAATAAAGCGGTATGGTACGGAGTGTGCATCCTACATATAGAAAATCTAGGAAAATTTTGTTTGTTTCTTCACTCCGTGTCCTCTGCGTTCTCTGCGGTTAATTAACAATAATTAATTTAGCTATGAATTACGATACCAGTACAAACACTATTTTAGATAGCGATTCATTAGAAAATGATGAAAAACTGCTAACGCCTTTGATGATTTTTGGTCGGGAAGTTTTATTGTACGAAAACAAGGCTATCTCTGAGCAAGATTCTGGAAACGCTGTGCTGTACCCGGTCGATGAAATCAATAATTTAGGTGTTGACAATCTCCTAGCAAAGGTGGCTCGCTGCTGTCGCGAGAGCCAAGTGGGAAAAAAATTACCGACGGCTTTTTACGTTCACGTTTCCGCTTTGCAGACACTCAACCCTGTCCTCGGAATCTACGAAAATTGTGCCAGACGCACTCTGGAAAATATTGATGAAGCAACTTTAGTGAAAATTTCACTCCATAAACCTAAAATATCTTATCTTTTTTACCCTGATTTCGATACAGATGCTCATCCTTCTTTGCAAACCAGTATCCAGATTAACCTAGCAACTGGGGAAGTTAAATGTTTTGATTACAGCAACAGCGAAAATCCCCCGGTTTTGCACCGTAAGGAAACTTTTGTAGCTGCGGATTATCCCCATTACGAAAAGTTTTCGAGGCTGACTCGCTGCGAGGAAAAGTGGGGGCTGCTTGACAATACTAGCGTTATCGGCACTCGCGAGGGTTGGCTCAAATACTTGGGATATTGCGGTGTAGAAATCCAAGATCATACTGTTGTCGAGCGTGTGAAACAGGAGAATAGCGAGGTATCAATTCCTAAGATCGAGCGGCACAAAGCCGCAATGGTACGCAATTCGCTTTCTAAACCTCTGCGTCTGGTTTTAGAAGCTGATTTAGTGAGGGACGGGGCGACTTTTTTTGACTACGGTTGCGGTTACGGCGGGGATGTTAAATATATTGCACAAGAGGGTTATGCTATTTCTGGTTGGGACCCATACTATCAGCCGGATACTCCGCGAATTTGTGCTGATATTGTGAATATTGGTTATGTGATTAATGTCATTGAATCTTTGGCGGAACGCCGAGAAGCTTTGCTGAATGCTTGGGAATTAACTAAAAATTTATTAGTTGTGGCGGCTCAGGTTTTGATTGATGATAGCGATCGAGGCCAAATTGCTTACGGGGATGGGGTGATTACTTCTCGGAATACTTTTCAGAAGTATTACGAACAAGAAGAGTTAAAAGTTTATATTGACCAAGTTTTGAATGTTGATGCAATTCCTGTGGCTTTGGGGATTTATTTTGTGTTTCGGGATGCTGCGGAGGGTGAAGGTTTTCGTGCTTCTCGGTTTCGATCGCACTTATCGACTCCCAGAGTACGATCGCAAGTTAAGCGGTTTGAGGATTATTCGGAAATGCTGGCTCCTTTGATGGCTTTTGTGAGCGATCGGGGCCGCCTTCCTGTTAAAGGCGAATTAGCTGAAGAATCGGTAATTAAAGGGGAATTCCACAGTTTTAATCGCGCTTGGAGGGTGATTTTGCAAGCAACGGATGCGGATGATTGGGAGAGAATCGCCGACAAGCGCCGCCAAGATTTGCTAGTATATCTAGCTCTCAACGGTTTGGGCGATCGACCTTCGATGCGCCGACTCCCAGCTCAAATCCGCAACGACATCAAAGGTTTGTTTGACAATTATCAAAAAGCTTGCACTTTGGCTGATTTAATGCTGTACAGTCTGAGCAAACCTGATATTGTGGCTGACTGCTGCGAAGATAGTGCGATCGGCTACAAACAGCCCGGTTCCCTTTCAGTTCACGTCTCTGCATTAGAAGAACTAGACCCTTTGCTGCGACTCTACGAAGGCTGCGCCAACCGCACAATTGGCCGACTTGACGGCGCGACAGTTATCAAATTTTACGCTCGCAAACCTCAGATTTCCTATTTATTTTATCCCGATTTTGACACTAACCCCCATCCAGCCCTTCACACTTCTATGCACATAGATTTGCGCGATCTTTCTGTGAGCTATCAAGACTATTCTGATTTGTACAACCCGCCAATTTTAGTTAGGAAAGAAGCTTTTGTTACTGCTAGTTATCCCCATTACGAAAAGTTTGTGAAACTCACCCGCCAAGAAGAAAAGTTAGGTATTCTCGATCGTGGCGTAGTTAAGAAACATCGGGAATGGATGAAGTGTTTGGAGGAAAATTGCGTTAAAATTAAGGATCATAAGTTGTTTTGGCGATCGAATGCTGATTCAGAAAAATTGAAAATGCTGCAAAAAGCAGCGTCGGAACGCCAGCAGAAAAAGATTGAGCTGAAGGCAGGAAAGATTGAACAAACCGCAGAGAGCGCAGAGGGTACAGAGGAAGGAAAAGAAGAGGGAGAGGAATAGTTATGGAAGCAGAGTAGGATTTTAGTTAGGGTAAGCGAGGGCGATCGATCTAACATTACCTCGGAAAACTCGGATCTCAGCTATGAAAAGTTTGACATTCAAACGTGAAGTTATGATGAATCTACGCTCCGCGACTTCCGCTGATTTGGATCTGTTACGACACTGGGATGAGCAACCTCACGTAATTGCCTCAGATCCTAACGATGACTGGGCTTGGGAGGTGGAACTTGAGCGCGCGCCCGATTGGAGGGAGCAATTGATTGCTGAAATCGATGGTCGTCCGATCGGATTTGTCCAGATTATTGATCCGGCACGTGAGGATAGCAACTATTGGGGTGATGTCACGGCGGATCTTCGTGCAATTGATATTTGGATTGGGGAACAAACCGATTTAGGCAAAGGCTATGGAACACAAATGATGCAGCTTGCAATTGCCAGATGTTTCGCAGATCCGGCGGTGAAAGCTGTCCTCGTCGATCCGCTTGCCAATAATACTCGCGCCCACCATTTCTATGAACGTCTTGGCTTTCAATTTATCGAGTACCGAAAGTTCGGTGACGATGATTGCTTTGTTTATCGCCTGAACCGAGTAGATTGACACCATGAATTGACCTCGCATTGCTGTAGTAGGAGTCCGTGAGAGGCACAAATCTACAATTTTTTTTTGAGCCGTGATTTGAGAATATTAGATGTTCCTTGACGTAATAGATTAGAAAGTTGTTGTCATAGTCGCTAAAAATTAAGCTAAATTCAGGAATGATTGAACGAACCGTAGAGGACGCAGAGGAGGGGAAAGAAGATGGAAAAAAGGTTCAGATTGAAGCAGTTGAGCGTGGTTAGGATTGCTATAATGACCTCAGCGCTCGTTAGAGTCGATAAAAAGTAGCAGGGCAAAGAAAGTCAGCACCCCGGTTGAATTTTAGGCGGTTAAAACCGCTATCTCGCTTTCCTCTCAGTTCTCGCATAGACTGAGTTTCTAGCTTCGGAGGTTTCTCATGAAAATAATTTGGGAAAGAATTCATAATTGGCTGGCAGCCAATGCACCTCAAGTGCTGAAAAGTCTTAAACCAGGCGCTACTGATGAGGAGATTTATCGGGCACAAGCATTTTTTGGTGTAGAGTTTCCCGAAGATTTCAAGCTGTCTTACCGCGTGCATAACGGTCAGGATGAAGAATCTTATTCCCTGTTCCCCCACTTGGAGTTCCTCTCTCTCGAAAGCGCGATCGAAATATCTGAAAAATGGCAGGATTGTTCAGACGATAATTTTAGGTGCGATCGTGAAAATATTTTTGAAGGAATCTGGAACGGTTGGTGGAACCAGAATTGGATTCCATTCACAATGGAAAGCAATGGTGCTTGCGAATGCGTAAATTTAGCCCCAGCAGCAGGCGGAAATGTTGGACAAGTCATTATTGTTGAGTGGCAGGAGCCTACTAGAGGGCTGATTGCACCTAATTTTCGCGTTTATCTGGAGACCTTTACAGATGCACTAGAGCGAGGAGAATATCGGTTCTCTGAGGATGGTTATGGGTTAGTCGTAGTTGACGTTGAAATACTCGATCGTGCAGTTGATAGTGCTCGATAGCGTCAGTCAGTCAAGTGTCAAGAATCAGCGTCTATTGAGAGGGGTAAGTATGTCAAAAATAATTTGTTACTGTACAGTAACAAACCTGAAACTATTGATGTACAAAGCTGTGAGAGTAGTGCGGATAAAAGGACTTGAACCTTCACTCCTTTCGGAACCAGAACCTAAATCTGGCGCGTCTGCCAATTTCGCCATATCCGCATTTAGACATTCAATTACTCTAGCACACAACAGAGCGATCGGTCAATCGATTTGAGATTTTAGATTTTAGATTGAAGAAAGCGACCCACTGATAAATCCGCAGGGTTATGACCAAATTGCTCGATCGCCCAACATCGAGAAACCCGGTCATTTTTGGACACCGGGTTCAATCATGAGTTATCGCCACAGCAATTTTCCGTATTTTTCACTCGTCGCTTACTTTTGGCCCAGCGCCTTCCAGGTTGTTTCGTCCACCATGCCGTCAACCGTCAAACCCTTAAATTTCTGAAAGTTCTTGACAGCCGTAGCAGTGCGAGCGCCAAAAATACCGTCGATCGGGCCCGGATCGTAACCCTGCATTTCCAAACGCACCTGTAACGTCTTCACCTTGGAACCGACAGCGCCTTTATTTAGAAGAGTTGGAGGATTGCCGGAAACAGCAGCATTGCTCAGAATTGGAGCATTGCTCTGCACAGTTTCAGAAGCTGATGCCGGATCTGCTGCTAAGGCTGTCCAAGTTTCTTTATCCACAATGCCATCTGCGTTCAAACCCTTAGACTGCTGAAAGGCACGAACCGCCGATGTAGTGCGAGAGCCATAGGTACCGTCGATCGTCCCTACCTTGAAACTGTGTACCTGCAAGCGCTGCTGTATGGCTGCAACTTCTGGCCCGTCAGCTCCCGCCGAGATAGTTTTTTCCTTTTTCACTGGCGCCTGCTCGCCCGCGTAAAAAGGCTTGTTAAACATATCTCCTTGGGACTTTCCCTCGGCCGAGGCTGACGCACCCGGATCGGCGGGAGCAGTAAAGTCTCTGCGGTACTGTTCCTGCACCAAGGGTTCGGAGTCGAAAGCAGCAGTGGCCTTTCGGGTTAAGCCGGGAACGAGCAGAGCAATCAAGCTGAAAATTGTAACAGTAGTCACACGCATAAATTTCATCCTGTTAGTGAGGTTTGACAAGGTTTCGCTGTTTTCATGTTTCTAAATCTAATTGTATTACCCGGACTGCTTTCTGAAACATATAACAAAGGAAGAAGGAACAAGAGCATTTCACTTCGTGATCGGGTAACAAGAAGTCCGAGAAAAGGGGTAATAGACCGTATTGGTTTGGACCCTTAAGAAAGTTCAACCTTCTGGCGCGGTTGCTATATCTGGCCCGGTCTCTAGAATTTCGGCAATAGGCACACCAGCACTCAGAAGTTGCGAGTTGGAAGTTACGTGTTTGAAGTAGGGGCAAGTTCCCACTCTTCCTAGTAAACCCGGTTGATTTCGAGATGTTTCGTGACCAAAGTCCATATTTTCGTATAAACTACGTATATTAGCCTCAGTCTTATGGTACAAAACCTGCTGTCATTCACAAATCTTTACAGGCTGATTGTGTAGAAAGTCGATCTGTGAAAGGCGAAGTTTTTTCCTTCTATCTCTCCGTAATACCAATTTCGGTTGTATCGGAATTATTTAACCCCTATTGACGCAAAGGATACAGAGAAAGGGAAGAGAGAGATTAATAATTCCGATGCCAACGGATTTGATATAAAAAGCAAAACTCGGCAGTTATCGGTTCGCGTGTTCTGCCAATAAAGCCTTCGCTTTCGGCTTGTAAATCAGATAAAACAGCGATTCTATGTAGCGAAGCATATCTTCGCGGTTTTCCTTGGACGAGTAGTTCCAGAAACCGTAAGTCCGCGACAGCGTCAGCAGCTTGGTAGTATGAATTTTCCAGGTATAGGTGCTGTAAACTCGGTCAATTCCTCGCGTTGAAATTTCATACCAATAGTTGGGATTGTGTTCGCATTTCGATAAAAAATCTAGAAGTTTTTGGGCAGTCTCCTGGTGGTTGGTCGGGTTGATATAAAACCCATTTACGCCATCTTGAATAATTTCCAG
The DNA here is from genome assembly GCF_036701435.1 of Microcoleus sp. Pol12A5. Lineage (NCBI taxonomy): Bacteria > Bacillati > Cyanobacteriota > Cyanophyceae > Oscillatoriales > Microcoleaceae > Microcoleus > Microcoleus sp. Pol12A5. The sequence goes on along the minus strand of NZ_JAUBQU010000046.1, from coordinate 5,410 downwards.
CGGACCGCCAAACTGCGTCCCGAAAGTGGGAATACCGGTAATCATTGCTTCGAGAATTGTCAAGCCGAAAGCTTCAAATAATGCTGGCTGAACAAATATACCTTGGGCGTCGGCGATTACCCGGTAGATTTCGCCGGACAGGCTTTTGGAAAGCCTCACTCCCAACCAGCGAATTTTACCGTGAAGGTTGTATTGGTCGATAATTGCGTAGAGCTTTTTAATTTCTTCTGCTTCTTCGTAGTCTTCGGTTTCTTCGATCCGCAGCTTGCCAGCTACTAGAATTAAGTTGCATTTTTCTTGCAATTCCTTGCTTTTTCCAAACAATTCTGCTAAGCCTGTCATGTTTTTAATCCGATCGAGCCGCGCCATCGAAAATAAAGGGCGCTTTTGCGGGTCGTCGAGTTTTCCAAAGACTTGTTCGGGGTCTTCTAGAGTAAACAGCAATTCGTTGAGCCGATCGCGATCGCCTTGCACCCGGTCTTCGATCCGCGTGTAGGGAAAGTACACACTTTCGTTAACTCCCGGCGGCACGACGTTAAATTTAGGGCTGAACAGTTCAATCCCGTTCACAACGTGATATAAGTCCGGCATCGTAAAACAATGGTAAGATTCGTACTGACCGACACTATCGGGTTGGCCCACAATCTCTTGATAGGTGCTGCTGACAATACAATTAGCTGCATTCATAGCAATTATATCAGCCGTAAATTGCAGCGAAAAATGGTATTTTTCCTCTGATTCTTGCCAGTAGAGATTGCTGAACAAATATTTAGATTTTTCCAGCGCGTGGGCAATATTGCACTGAGTCGTTTTGAGTTTGCGAGACAGCAAAAACGCTACCAAGTTGCCGTCGGAATAGTTGCCGACAATTAAATCTGGTTTGCCCTGAAACTCAGCGAGCAGTTCTTTTTCTGCATCGATCGCGTAAGTTTCCAAATAAGGCCAAATCTCGAATCTAGAAATCCAATTTTGAGTCAATTTGGGATTGAACTCCCGGAAGGGAACCCGCAAAATCCAAGCATTTTCTGTGCCGTGAACTTTTTCCAAACGTTGGTTGCAGCGCGTACCGTCGCTGTTAGGAATTAATCGGGTGAGAATAATTACTTTAGGTTTGACTTCTAAACTATCGAGACCTGCAAGATGAATGTCTTCTTGCAGTTGTTTCTCTAAACTCTTGGCTTGATCGAGGACATAAACTACCTGACCTCCCGTATCCGGTCTCCCCAAAACTCCTTCTTGGCCGAACCAGCCGTGAGGAGAAACTAGGACGATTTTGAAAATCATTGGGATGCGAGAAATAAATGCTTCTAGGGTTTGCGGATCGGGGGAATCAATTAATTCGTCAAGAATTTCTAGGGTTTCTTGCACGCGGGCGGCAGTATTTCCCCAACCGGCTTCGAAACCCATCATTTGCAGCACCAGTCGAAATCTTTCGTAGGGTTCTTCTTCAGAAAGATCGCTGACAAAGGTGAGGGCTTTTTTGACTTGTTCTGAAAGTTGTTCTTGGGATTTTATGCGCTCGTTAATGAGTAATTGTACGCCGTTGTAGCGGTGAATCCGCAAGAAATTAAATAGAGTTTCCTGCCACTGTCTGGCGTCTTGGAACAGTTTGCTGGACAGGTAGCGGTTGAGGAATTGCACTCCTTTGCCGATGTTTTTGGGGTCGCGAATTTTGGGGGAATAATCGTAAAAAGGGCCGAAATCTAGTTCGAGAATGTCGCCTTCTTGGGGGTGAAAGTGGTTGACGAAGCGATCGCGCACGTCGAGCAATTCTTGCACTGTCATCTGCTCAACAGTCAAGTCGTCTGCAACTCGCACTATTTCCATTGTAGCAATTTTTGGTCGCAGCAGGACGCAAAGACTGCCATCTTCGAGAATAATTTCCTGAACGTAGTAAATTAGTTTGCTTAAAAGAGAAGATTGATGGAACTGTTCAGGCTTTTCGTATTTGGTGCAGTAGGCGGCAAAAGCGTTAACTATGTCGTTTCGCAGTAAATATTTGTTTCCCAAAGCGCGTAAATCGCTGACAAACTGACGCAACTCGGTTTTTTCGTCGCTGGCGATCACAGCCTGAAAAAGTTCAGACATACATACTCCCTTATGTAAGACTTTTGATTTCCGCTGTAAAATTAGGCGATACTCAAACAGTATCGCCCGTTTTTTCAGCGGCTACTTTTTTTGTAATTTTAAAGTCTACAATCTGAACTTGCTATCCCTCAAATGACATAAAACTCCCCGTATTTGTGGCGAATGTAACGGATAAAGGGATCGATAGTTAAAGGTGAACCTGTAACGCGATCGATCAATTCGACAGCAGTGTATTTGCGGCCGTGCTGGTAGATGTTTTGTTTGAGCCAGTTGTGGAGTACGCTAAAATTGCCCCGTTCTATTTCTACGGGAATTTCAGGATTGATTTTTACTGCTGTTTCGTAGAATTGAGCGCTCATCAAGTTGCCGAGGGTGTAACCTTGGAACATTCCGCCGATCGTACCAACATACCAGTGAACATCTTGCATGGCGCCTTCGCTGTCGGTGGGGGGGACAACGCCGAGGTCGGTTCTATAACGTTCGTTCCAGGCTTCGGGGAGATCTCGCACTGCTAGTTTTCCCTCTACCATTGCCAATTCTAGGTCAAAGCGGATGGCGACATGGAGGTTGTAGGTTACTTCGTCGGCGTCGGTGCGGATGAGCGATCGCGAGACTTTGTTAATTGCCCGGTAAAATGCGTCAGTGGATACGTGTCCCAACTGTCGCAAAAATACCCCTTGAAGTTGCGGGTAAAAACATTCCCAAAAACCGCGACTGCGCCCGACCAAATTTTCCCAAAGTCGCGACTGACTTTCGTGCACGCCGGAGGAAATCCCGCCTGCCAGAAGCGTGCCTTCAAATTCCGGGGAATTTCCGAGTTCGTAGAGGGCGTGTCCGGCTTCGTGAATGCTGCTGAACAGTGCTTGATCCAGGTGGTCTTCATAGACGCGGGTGGTAATTCGCACGTCGTCTATGGAGAAGTTGGTCATGAACGGGTGCAGGGTGGTGTCTTGCCGTCCCCGTTGGAAGTCAAACCCCATGCGTTCTACAACTTTGCGAGTGAATTCTAGTTGTTGGAATTCGGGGAAGTCTTGGTGCAAGCAGGAGTCGTCGGCCGGTGGTTGCGAGGTGATGGCTTCGACTATCGGCACTAATTCTTGACGCAGTTTGGCGAAAAGCGGGCGCAGCAGAGATACTTTCATGCCGTAGTCGCTACGATCGATCAAAGGATCGGCGATGTGTTCGTAGCCCGGGAAAAAGTCAGCGTATTGCCTGCTTAATTCTAGGGTTTTTTCGAGATACGGCTCAACGGCTGCGAAATTGTTGGCTGCCCTGGCTGCGGCCCAAGCTTCGTAGCTGTCGGCTTGGTGGCGGCAGAGTGCGGACATGAAGGTTGCGGGGACTCTGGAGGCGCGATCGTAGTCTCTGCGGGCTATGCGGATCAGGCTGGCTGCGGTGGAGTCGTAGGGGAGGGTTTGTTCGTAGAAACGCAAGTCTTCTAAGAGTTCGCCTATTTTTGGATCGGTAAATTTTTCGTGGGATATTTGTTTGAGAGTAGCCAACTGGCGGCCTCTGGCACTTGCACCTTTGGCAGGCATATAGGTTGCTTGATCCCAATGCAGTAGCGACGAGACTGATTCGATGTCGTTAACTTCTCTCAGGTGGGCTGCCAGTTGAGCGAATTTGGCTTGAGTTTTGTCTAGGGTTTGCATGATGGGGGTTTATGGTGCTGTTTTGCCTACAAAGGTTGCAGTGCGGCATCGGTATCCATCAATCATTGCTACCCTGAAATCAAGCTAAAAACCGCACTTCTTCCCGTATTGTACGCAATTTAGAGTCATTTTTGCACAATTTCCGGTATTTATGCGGATTGAGTTCGATCGCCTTGGATAAGTTTTCGATCGCCAGCCCGATGCTGTTAGCCACAAGTTCCTGGCTGTTTGTGAGCTCGCCTGCTTCTTTTTCCAGGGCGTAAAGGCAAGCTTTTTGATAGTACAGGTTTGGATCGTCGGGTTTGAGCGCGATGATTTTATCGTAGGAGGCGATCGCGTCGGTAAATCGTTGAATTTTTTTGAGGGCGACGGCGCGGTTGTACCAGGCTTCCGTGTTGTCTGGTTGCAACTCTACGGTTTTGTCCCAAGAGGCGACTGCTTCTTCAAAGCGTTGTAAGTTGGCCAAGGCTAAGCCGCGGTTGTAAAAGGTTTCGCTGTCGTTTGGCTTGAGTGCGAGAGCTTTGTCCCAGGAGGCGATCGCTTCTTCAAATTCTCCCATTTGGGCGATCGCCGTGCCGCGTTTGTTCCAGGCTTCGGCGGAATTCGGCCGCAGTTGCAGGGTTTTGTCGTAGGAGGCGACGGCTTCCGGGTAGAGTTTTTCATCGGCTAGGGCTAAGCCGCGGTTGTACCAGGCTTGATGCAAGTTTGGTTTAAGTTCTATCGCTTTGTCGAAGGAGGTGATCGCGGCTGTATTTTGGTCGGATTTTCTCAGGGCAAATGCTTTGTTGTACCAAGCTTCGCAGTAGTCTGGTTTGATGGCTATAGCTTTCTCGTAGGAGGCTATCGCTTCTGATAATTTTTCTAAGCTGACGAGGGTGTTGCCGCGGTTCGTCCAAGCTTCGGGGTAGCTGGGATTGAGTTGGATCGCCTTTTCGTAGGATGCGATCGCTTCTGAGAGTCTGTTGAGCTTCCGCAAAACGTTGGCCCGATTATACCAAGCTTCGGGATTGTTTGGTTTGATTTTTAGGGATTGGTTGTAAGCTGCGATCGCTTCTTCTAGCTGGCCCAATTTTTTGAGGGCTACGCCTTGGTTGTACCAGGCTTCATAAAATTTTGGTTCAAGTTCGATCGCTTCTTCCCAAGATTCGATCGCTGCTTGGAATCGTCCCATTGCTTCTAGGGCGTTGCCGCGATCGTACAATGTTTGAGCCTTTTGGGTGTTGACTGCTATGGATTTTTCCCCTGAGTCGATCGGCTTTTCTATGCTGGCTAATTTTTGCAAGGGGTTTCACCTCTTTATTTTCTGTCTAATTGATTGTTTTCTTTTTTATATGCGATCTTTTTCGCCTTTGAGTGCTTTCGATCGCGACTATTTGGTTATTTATGGCAATTTTACAGGAATTTGGGGACTTTTTCAATTTTTTTCATTATAATTTTAGACCGGGCATTTGTAAGTATAGATTAATACTAATTTTTTATAGGACTGCGTAGAAAATAGGAAAGGGCGATCGCACTGAGGTGTGACAAACCTCACCCAAGATATCATTTTCACGTAACCCTTTTGAGCGATCGGCGGTTGAAACCGCGTCTTGTGGTAGTGCCCTGAAGGAAAGGATCAGAGTACGTTATGATTAGAGAAGTGTTTGCCATAGCGTGATATGACATTAGAA
>NZ_JAUBQU010000205.1:0-6231 GCF_036701435.1 Microcoleus sp. Pol12A5 | reverse complement strand
AGGAAGCATTTTAACTATTATGGGGGTTGTTGAGAACCGTCGCCCATTTTTTTTGACCACAAAACGTCTCAAACCGCCATACGTAAGGCTTTTGACGGGGTTGTCACCCCGTCAGTTCTTGCTGTTTTGTGACTTTAACTCCAGGCAAATAAAAGCTCGTACCTGGTACTAAACCACACTCGCTCAACCGCTTAAATTCCTTTCCTTGTTCTTGAATATATCGTCCCTGTTTTATTCTTAAAACAAACTTGATATTCTTTTCACACAGCCAAATTGCCAGCTTAACACTCCCAAATTTACGCATCTCCTAAAAGCACAAATTTATATTTTTTTAGCAGACCAAGAATAGGGGAGATTAAGCTTTGTTATTCTCGGAGGTTGCTACAGCCTCGCTTGGCCAATATCTCCCAGTACAATGCTAAAGGTCTCTTGTCCCAAATCAGGCTAATCATAGACACATTTTTATCTCGCCACTGCGTTCTATCAATGGCGACCTTCAACTCTTGTTTCTTTTTAAATTGAGTGAACCAAATATATTTAATCAGAGGAAACCAAAGCTTTTCTATATTGAGTTACGTCCGCTTAAGGAATCGTTGAATAGAACGTCGTCTACTCTCAAACATGATGGGGTATGGCATCAATGTTGCCAATAACTCAATACTTACTTGTTTATGGGTTTGGAGCAGAAAAACTAAAATTGTCAGAGTCAAGTATTCGGCGTTTTTGAGCTGCCGTTGCAAACAAATTTAGTAAAATAGAGGTAACATTTTTAACTGATGGGGCTTCTGAACAATACTGACCCCATCTTTTTTTACCATAAATCGGTCAAAACCCCGTCAGCTAGGGCTTTTGAGGGTGTTGTCACCCCGTCAGAATTCCGATGCCACCGCAAAAGATATTAATACCTATCGCCAATTAAAAATTCAAAATAGTCTTACTTCTTCTGTTGGCTACCTAACTCAATTTTAGCGTTCGTTATTTAACCCCATTAGCTACTACTCCCAATACTTTAAAATCGCCTACATTTAGTTGTTCTAAAGCTGTGTTTACCAGACCGCGATCTGTTTTTTCTAGTTTTACTATCAGCACTGTACCATCAGTTTGAGAAGCGAGTAAATGACCGTCTGCTAAACCTATTAAAGGTGGGGTATCGTAAATGACTAAATCAAATAAGGCTAGGAATTGTTCCATTAAATAGTGCATCTTTCTCGAAGACAGTAATTTAATTGGATCGGGGGGAATAGTACCCGCAGTGAGGACAAAAAGATTGTCATCGTCGGGTAATCGCTGAATAGCCTCATTCAAACTTAAATCCGAACTTAAAACATTACTTAAACCTTTAATATTTGATAAGCTAAGGTATGTGTGCAGTTGAGGTAAACGCATATTAGCATCCACTAACAATACTCGTTTACCAACCGCAGAAGCAGTTTTAGCTAAATACAGTGCTACAGTTGACTTACCCTCACCTTTAACGGTCGAAGTGATGGTTAAAGAACTAATTGGGTGTTCCGCATTTAATAATTGAATATTTGTGTATAAGTAGTGAAATGCTTCGATCACAGGAAAATCTTTGTAATTTGAAACTATTATTCGTTTTAAGCTTGCACTCTTAGTATTTGAACTTACGCTAGTGAATTGAGCGGGAACCCTTTCACCTCTACGAGATTTAATTCTCATCGCTTTGGCGATCGGAATGACTCCCAAAAGAGGGCGTTTAGTTGCTGATTTAATTTCTTCTGGAGTATGGAAAACAGTATTTAAAACTTCTACTAGGAAACCTATAGCAATGCCTAGTAAAGTGCTAATAACGAGTGCGATCGCTAGGTGACGGCGGGTTTGTTTTTGTGTAACTGGGTTAAGCTCACCATTTTCGTTTGTGACTAACTGTGGTTTAGATATAATTTGCCAATATCCATCAATTTGACCCGCATCTAGTTGTAAAGTTTTTTGTTTTTCCATGAACATTTTGAGAGTATCTTTAGCTAGTTCTAGTTTTAATTGTATGTCATCATAGCGATGTTGAGCTTGGGGCATTTGAGTGATTTTTGCTTGCAGTAAATTTTGGTTATTAATTATCAATCGCTCGCGAGCTTCCAACTGTTTTAGTTGTGACTGCATCTGCAAAAGGACACTATCAGCTTCTTTTTTCATCAAATAACGCAAACTTTGCTGCTTTTCCCGCAAAGATTGAATGGGAAGGCTATTTTCATAAAATTGAGTAGAGCTTAAAGCTAATTGCGACTCTATTTCATTTACTTTGCTAATTAAATTTTCATAAGATTTGGGGCTAATATCAACAATCCAACGATTATCGCCTGTTAACGCTCTTTTTTTGTAGCTTTCATATTGAAGCCTACTTTCTACCAGTTGTCCTTGCACTTCTAGGCGACGATTAGTTAAAATATCTAGCTGATCTGATAGGCTGCGGCTGCGTAGTTCTGGTTGGTTAAAGTTATACTGAATCCTTAATATTTGTAATTCTTGTTGCAATTTATCTACTCTCTGCTGGAGGAGTGGCATTTGTCGAGCGATAAAATCACTACTTTGTTTGCTAACTTTTAAACGCTCTTTGCCCATATATTCTAGGTAATATTTGGCAGTTTCATCCAGCACATATTTGATGCGTTTGGGGTCTCGATCGCGGTAGCTAATATCTAGAAGTTTAGTACCACCCTGCTTCCCATCTCGCAAGAAAGTAATACGTTGGATACTCAAGCGGTTATTGAGATTTTTATAGTCAAAATTTGGATATTTTGTTTGCAACTTATTAACTAACGGTAATAAAACTTCTGGGCTTTTTAAAACCCGCGATAAACTTTGATAATCCACCGAAGAACCTTCTTCCACTGATGATTTAATTTTGTTCAAGTCTGTGATGCCTAAACTGTTATTTTGAGATTGGACTAAGAGCTTTGATAGCCGATCGTCAGCGGTAATGGGTTCTGTTAAAACTGTGAATTTTCCTTCATACTCAGTAATAGATTGTTTGGCAGCCCTGAGCACGAAAGTACCGCTTAAAGTAGCTATGCTGGCAGCTACTATCCCCATCACTAGAAGGCGACGTTTGAGGACAGCCAGTACCCAATTCATATCAAGAACTTGGTCATCCTCTGCTGGGGTACTAGCTAGGTAATTAGCGGAGGGAACAGAAAAATATTGACCATTAAGATCGTTCTTGAGGGAAGACAACTGTTTTTTATCCATAGCAAAAATGTTATTTAATTCCTAATTTCCGAATAGTCTGAGTAGCTCTATGAGTCGGGTGGGAACGAGAATTCCACCAATAATATTACTAACTGGTGAGAGAACAGTGTTAATGTTATCTACCAAGAGAGCAGTCTTCGAACGTGCCACTATAATTATGTCATTATCTTGAATCAGTGGGTTATTTTGAGCGTCGATTCCTTGATTCAAATTAATTGATACTTGAGATCTCGATATAGTGCCATTAGGATTCAGCCTAATCAGTTCCACATATCTAGAGTTAGCGCGATTTGATCTGAAACCCCCCGCACTCATAATTGCTTGATTTAAGGTAGTATTAGGAGGTAATTTGAGTCCACCCGGAGTATTGACTTCTCCGATAACACTTACTTGCACAGTCCCCGGAGCAAAGCTAGCAGTAGCTAGAACAGAAACTTCTCCAGGGTCGATCGCCGTCGCTGTCGGCACAAAGATGATATCCCCTTCTTGTAGTATAGTATCTTGAGAGGTATCTTGTTCTTGCAAATATTGCCAGAGGTTAATAGTTCTAATTTGTTGTTTGCCACTTCTAGTATAACGTTGGAGTTGGATTTGGCGAATATCGGCGATTGATGTGATTCCACCAGCTAGTTGTAGAGCCCGAATAATTGTCGGCTGTCCGTTAGCTCTTTGACCATTTTGGGTATCACCACCAATGGCTACATATCTACCGGGACGCTTCACCTCTCCGAATACAGAGACAGTACGGGGTTGCTCTGCAGGTATAGAAAAATTAGATTCACTAAGTTGATTTGTTTCTACTAAGTTAATTGTTTCTTGAGAGGGAACCAATATTTGATCTCCATCTCGCAACGTGATATCTTGGCTGGTCTGACCAGTTTGTAAATAATCCCACAGATTATAAGTGATAGTTATTTCTTTGTTAGCCGTGAGCCGACGCCGCACAATTACTCGTCGAATATCAGCGCTAGCTCGAATACCCCCAGCTTTTTCTAAAGCTTGAGGAAGCGTGGGAAACTGAATTGATGGTCTAGTTCCACCTCCATTAGCTAGGGGTAATAAGTAGGAGCCGGGCCGACTTATTTCACCCGATAACCAAATATTAAGCGGGCGGGCAGCTTGTAAGCTGATGGTAACTAAAGGTCTTTTTACGACCTGACCATAAGCTCTAGCGATAACTTGGGCTGCCTGTTCTAAAGTCAATCCTTGAAGGGAAACACTACCAATAATCGGGATTTGAATAGCGCCCCCAGCGGGAATTTGATACTCCCCACTAAGCTGGGGCAGATCGTAGATATCAATTCTAATATTGTCTCCACCCCCTAGATAGTAGTCAGTATTAATACTTGTTGCGGAGGCTGGCGACTGAGCGAAGTTAGTTTGAGGGTAGGAGAGAGTGAGTACCAGCGCCAGCAGTGGCAATTGTAAAGCAGGGAGAGTAAGCCATTTCATAGGTAATAAAAAAATTATGATAGAGGTAAAGCCATGAAAGATGTTTTAAGGGTGCCGATGTTTGCGTTGATGCTATTGTGTTTAACGCTTATCGTTTTTGTAACTATTTATATTTTAGCCGCACGCCATCCGAAATTGGCTGCCACATTAGAAAAGATTTTTGTGGGGATACTTTTTTTTACCATGACTGGTGGGTCAGGTATCACGGCCATGCCATTTACCAAACTCCATCCTAACGTTTTCTACAACTTAGAAACTACACCCCCAACAATGATTGCTCAAATTGCGATTTATGGGGCAATGATATTAATGATTTTTCCCCGCTTAACTAAAACTACCCAAAAAACAGTTTCTATCTGCATAAAATGGATAGCAGGGGACATTTTTTTAGGATTATTTTTATTGATCATGACTTTATCGGGATTGTGGTCACAAACTCCTGAAATTACTTTCCGGGCTATTTTTGCTATGTGGGGAGTAACCCTGGTTTCTATTTATGTAGGGAAAGTGTATAGTTGGTTAGAAATTTATAGATTATTGAGATGGTTAACTGGTTTATTAGCTTTATGGGGAGTTGTGAAAACAAATGCAGCAGCGGACGGTTGTTGGACAGGAGTTTTAGGTCATAAAAACCCTTTTTCTTTTCAAATGGCTAATACAGCTTCTTTATGGATTTTATATGCTTTTAAGGAGCATAAGTATCGATATCTCTCATTATTTATCGTTTTAATTGCTTTAGTAGGATTGCAAAAAGGTTGTAGTGGTGCTAGTCGGATTTTGACAGTGGTATTAATCAGTTTGTGGAGTTATTTAGCCCTCTTAAAAAGATTACCTGTAAAATGGGCTTTTCTCTGCTTTATCTTGTTTTTAATCGGTAGTATAGGTATAAGTATTTTGGTTTTAAATAATTTAGAGGCTATTATTGTGGATGGTTTGAAAAAAGATATGACTTTAACCGGTAGAACCGATTTTTGGCCTTTAATTATTGATCGAATTAATCAAAATCATCCCATATTTGGTTATGGGATGCAAGGATTTTGGCAGTCTTGGCGTGGCTTGGAAAATCCCGCTTACGGCATTGTAGTAGTTAAAACTGGTTTTGTGCCACCCCACTCTCACAATGGTTTTCTTGATATACTTTGCGAACTGGGTTGGGCCGGATTATTGTTGTTTATTGGGTCATTTTTTAATAATATATTTAGAGGGATCAAGTACCTAGTTAAAGGAAATTTTCCAGAGTCAGGTTTGCCTTTGTATTTATTAACATTTATGCTAATGACTAATTTGACGGAGGGGGGATTATTTGGGGTTGGTACTTATTGGTGTTGGTATGTAGTTTTATCGGTCAAATTGAGCTTAGATAAAACAGCTAAGGATAATCCACAATGATGATGTCAGCCTTTGGTGAGGTCTATTAGGAAAATCTTTAAACAGAATAGTCATATACCGGACTTCTTAAAGAAGTTGGGCGTTTAAAATTGATTGCGTTTTACGGTTAATGACTGTAGTTTAGACTAAAAAATGAGTGCAGCTAAAAGTAGTCGCCTTTTAACAGAAGGCAAGATGTTGCTC
>NZ_JAUBQU010000204.1:0-6236 GCF_036701435.1 Microcoleus sp. Pol12A5 | reverse complement strand
GGCGGCCGGCCCATTAAACCGGTCATCAAGCGCAAGGCTAAAAACCTCACTGGGGGAATTGTCCGCAAACACCACAATCCAAAGCGGCGAAATGCTACAATTGGCAGCCAAGTATTGGAAAATAATCTGTCTAGAAAATCGGTAAATCCTAACACGATTAAATTCTCTTTTTTGCGCCAGTTGTGATACCGTTTCAATACTCGCAAATCGCCGATATCTTCGCCTTTTTGGTGCGCTTGCTGCAAGATTTGGGCGATCGCCCCAGCGTCTCGAATACCCATATTCAATCCCTGGCCGCCGACGGGATGGCAGCAGTGGGCCGCGTCCCCAATTAGTGCTAATCTGGGCAAAACGTAGCGATCGCTCTGCATTAACTGCACCGGAAACAAAAAGCGATCGCTCTCCAATTCCAAACGCCCCAAAAGCCCGCCCGTGCGCTGTTCCAACAAAGTCAAAAACTCAGTTTCATCCATTTGTTGCAAAGCTTTCGCTTCCGCGTGGGGTGCTGTCCAAACTACTTGACAGCGGTTCCCCGGTAATGGTAAGACTCCCATCGGGCCGCTCGGCCAAAAGCGCTCAAAAGCGATATCGTTGTGCGGTTTTTCTGCTTTAATAGTGATAGCAACGCAGGATTGCCAGTATTTCCAGCCGCGAGTGCTGATGTTGGCTTCCGTGCGGATGCGCGATCGCGAACCGTCGGCGGCGACTAATAATTTGGTGCGAATTGTCCGAGTTTCGCCGTTTTGTTTGACTTCTATTTCGGCGCAATCGGTTAAATATTTTACCTCGACAACTTCCGCCGGACAAACCCAACTAAAATTCGGGTTTTTTGCCAATGATTCTTGCAAAGCTGACAGCATGACTCCGTGTTCGCCAACGTAACCTAAAGCTGCTTTTGGTACGGGCAATTTGCCAGTATTTCCCAAATCCGGGCGGTGGAATTCCACGACGCCGGGATAGTCGCCGTCGCAGAGGCTAATTTGCTCGAAGGTGGTGATTTGCGGCAAGATTTGCTGCCACACGCCGATACCTTCTAAGATCATTCCTGATAGCAGGGTGATTGCATAGGCTTGTTTTTTGGCTGCGGCGGCGGCGGGGAGTTGGGTTTCAATTATTGCGATTTTTAATCCAGAATCTTTTAAGGCGCTGGCTAAGGTGGCCCCGACTATGCCGCCTCCGACGATGGCTATGTCAAAGTCGAGTGTCGGTGTTTGCGTCGAGGCTGTGGTTGGAGAAAGTAGGTTTACAGGCATTTTCAAGGGATTTTGTCAAAGTTAATTGGATTGTTACTTTTTTATTGTAAAGAATTATTTCGATTTAGGGCGATCGAGAAAGGGAGACGGGAGATGGGGAGACGTTGAGAAATTTATGATTAATGACAATCATCAACGATCAACTTCCCGCTATCAACAGCCAACTGCCAACTGCCAACTGTCTAATGACTGCTGACCATTTCCTTTGTGTTTTCTGCAGCCAGCCCTGATACTTTCTGCGAAATGGGAATTTCTATGACAAATTCTGCACCTTCGCCAGGGGCAGAAATACACTGCAATTTGCCTCGGTGCTTTTCAACTATAATCTGATAGCTGATTGAGAGTCCCAAGCCTGTGCCTTTGCCAACGGGTTTAGTAGTAAAAAATGGGTCGAACAACTTGCCAATAACTTCTTGATTGATTCCCATCCCGTTATCTGCAATGCGAATTGTTACTGTGTCTGAATTCGCACTGGTGCTAATCCGAATTCGGTTGTGACGAGAATATATTTCTTGTGAATAATGAGTGCTGTTGTAGTCTTCGAGGGCGTCGATCGCATTTCCTAAAAGATTCATAAATACTTGATTGAGCTGACCTACATAGCACTCGACTTTTGGAAAATTGCCGTATTCTTTGATAATCTCAATAGCGGGACGAAGTACATTAGCTTTGATGCGGTGCTGCAAAATCAGCAAAGTGCTTTCGATTCCTTCGTGAATATCTACTCGCTTCATCTGCGATTCGTCGAGTCTGGAAAAGTTGCGTAAGGATACAACTAAGTCGCGGATGCGATCGGCTCCAACTTTCATTGATTCCAAAATCTTCGTAAAGTCTTCCATTAAGTAATCAACTTCAATATCTTCGGCTGCTTCTACAATTTCTGGGACGGGATTTGGGTATTTTTCCTGGTAAAGATGGAGCAAACCGAGCAAGTCTGTGGCGTATTGGCTGGCGTGGGTGATGTTGCCGTAAATGAAGTTAATGGGATTGTTAATTTCGTGGGCGACGCCAGCGACTAGCTGCCCGAGAGAAGAGATTTTTTCGGTTTGAATTAGTTGAGTTTGCGCTTGGTGCAACTCGCGGACAGCTTTTTCGAGCTCGGCTGCTTGCGATCGATACTGTCCCTCTGACTGTTTGAGTGCTTCCAAAACTTGTACTCGATCGCTAATGTCGGTGTGAGTTCCCACCCACTCGCGAACGCTGCCGTCTGCTGCCAAAAGAGGGACACCCCGCACCCAGAAGTGTCTGTAGCTGCCGTCTGCGGCTCGCAAGCGGTGCTCGACTTCGTAGAGACTTTTTGTTTCTATTGCCCGCATCCAAGCTTGTATTGTGCGATCGCGGTCTTCTGGGTGCACTGCTTCTATCCAGTTGTCCTTCTCTTTCCAACTCATGCCCGTATAAGCTATCCAATCAGGCTGAGGCCTGTCGAAGATTCCGTTAGCGTCTGTCATCCAAACCATCTGTGCGGTGGCCATTGCCAGCGATCGGTATCTTTCCTCGCTCAGACGTACAAATTCTTCGGCTTGCCGGCTGGCTGTCACGTCGCGCAAAATAGCTGTGAATATGATTTCGCCTGCAACTTCGAGTTTGGAAATAGAAGCTTCGGCGGGAAATTCCGTACCGTCTCGGCGGCGGGCGAAAATTTCTTTGCGGTTGCCCATGTTTCGGGCTTGTTTAACGCCACCGCCGAAATTGCTGACGAGGAGACTGTGAAGGGTGGCAAAAGCTTCGGGCAACAGCAGGCTCAGGGATTGCCCGATCGCCTCAGCAGCCGTCCACCCAAAAATCCTTTCTGCACCTTGGTTGAACAAGATAATTTTTTGCTCAGCATCCACGGAAATAATCGCGTCGTCTGCAATTTCTACAATGCCGGCGAAACGAGCTTGAGACAGTTGCAGGGCTTTTTCAGCGTGTTTGCGATCGCTAATGTCGCGGGCGATCGTCGAAATGTATGTGAGTTTGTCGTCCGGTGCGGAGTGGGAGATGAGGACTTGGCTGACGGGAATTTCGAGTCCCGATGCTGACACAAAGGCCGTTTCTCCGCTCCAAAAGCCCTCGGAAACAGCGGTGGCGATCGCTTGTTTCAAAGTGCTGTAGTCTGACGCTGCGGTGAATTCTAGAACTTGTCGCTTGGATATATCTTCGTTTTCGCCTATACCCACCATTTTTCTGCCGGCTTTGTTAATGTAAATGGCGCGTCCTTCGAGGTTGTAAGTACCTACAAAATCGGGGGTTGCTTCCAGAATTGCTGCCAGACTTCTGTTGGCGATTTCGGCTTTTTTGCTTTCAGTAATATCCCGCGCGATGGTAACTATACCGCTAATATTTCCTAGTCCGTCCCGGTAAGCACTTTTTGTAGAAAGAAATGTCCGCAAATTTCCTTTGACTGGCAGCTCTTCTTCGATTGCTTGTGTTGTTCCCGTTGTCATAATTTGGCGATCGGTTTTTCTAATTTTTCCAGCAATTTCTGGGTAAAATAACTCGCTGTCATCTCTGCCGACAATGTGGTCTACAGACTTGCCAATTATACTGGATCCTGCAGCATTCAGCATCAGATAACGGCCCTGAATATCTTTGACAAATAGGGCTGCTGGCGTACTATTGATGACGGCAAGCAACAGGTTGTAGTTTTTTTGAAGTGCCTGTTTAGTTGTTTTAGTGTCGAAAATTTGCTCCTGCAATTGCTCGTTGGCGAGTTGCAGTTGGATAGTCCGTTTCTCAACTTGATTTTCTAAGTCTGATTTCGCTTTCCTAAGTCCCAGTTCCGCTCGATAGCGCTTGCGGTCGGCGCTGCAAAGAGTTTTGGCATTCTGCCAAATCAAAACTGTAAAAATAATCACGTTCAATACGCTTAACAGCGATATCCCTACCTCCGGTGTGTAGGCTTGTAACCGTTCTCCCGATATGATGAAATAACCGACTAAAGGCGGGATAATGATTGCCCGTGGTAACAAGCGCCGCGCCATGATGCCGCCGGCTCGATCGCTCGTCATTACTGCTATCAATCCTCGCTCTGGACTGGCAAATAAAATGCCGAAGCTCAGCAACATAAATCCTGCGGAAGTGTGCAAAGCCATTCCTGTATTATTGCCAATTTGGTAAAATAAAGCTTTGTCGTAGAGGTAGCCTATCAAACCCATATATGCAATTAAAAATACAGAACAGCTTAAGATTTGAATCCGCAGGTATTTAGGCCGACGTTCTGACCGCAGCAGCAGCGCTGTTCCCAGCAATAAAAAAGCACCAGCAGTATTCGGTGCCATTCGTCCTGGTGTTCCGGTGATTGTCAATGTGTAACTTTCTTTAAAGAATAGTTGGTCGATGCCTAAATCTAAATTAAAGCTATATTGAACTAGGGTTACTATGCTAATTAATATAATTAAAAATGAGGAAATAAAAATTAATTTTTTGTATTTATTTTGATACTTTCTTGCTGTTAATTTGGGGCGCCGGATCTGTTGGATGAATAGACAAAAGCCCCCCAAAATAAAGCAGACAGCAGTATTGGCTTTCATGGTAACGAGTCCGGGCAGAATGCTTTTTAACATTTGCAGATCGAATATCCAACCCAAAAGGACTGTACAGCCGATCGCCATTACTCCAATACTCGCTTTTTTGGAAAAAGACTGGACAGCAGCCATTCGGGTTGAGGGCGTTTGCAGTTGTTGTGCTCGTTCAAAAACTTCCAATTTCTCGCTCCCTCAAATTATTTGGGTTTCTACGTATCTAAGGTAACAATAAACACTCTAGTGAGATTGTTGCCCGCTATACAAAGCTGCTTAAGATTTTCTCAAAGCTGCTTAACCATAAAATATGAATTATTTTATCTAACTTTAGAGAGATAGTCAAATGAACGTTGAAGGCTCTTATGTAGAAGGCATACGGCAGAATTCAATAATTTTTATTTGTGGAAAATTTTAAAAAAAAGTCCTTGTTCCTTGTTCCCTGTCCCTTGGATCTCGGAAATTGACCCCCGATTCACCGGCAAGACAGAGTGTTTTTACTCAGTACATCGAGGAATAATGGTAGCGGATGAATCACTCTACAACAAGATCGCTCACATTGTAAACCGGCTGTTGTGGCTGTGGGGAATGCGGCAGAACATATAAGACTCGGCGGTTGAAACCGCTACTACAAAAACAAAGTCCCAGCAGAGAGGGACTAAAGAGGGGATATTAAAGTCAGATTTGGTAACTGTCAACTGTTAACAGTCAAGAGTCAACTGACTCCCAACTTTTGAAGTGCTTCCAAAGCTTCGGTTGCTGACGGGTAACGCTGGGGGAAAGCGTACAACACCATCTGGTCTAAAACGCGAGCCAACTCCGGGGTGACAGTTGCATTTTTGTGCCAGATGAGATTGCCTAAATTATCGACTCTGAGTTGTTTCGGCTGCATCCCGGTCAAGGCTTGAATCCCGATGATGCCGACAGCATAAATGTCGCTGCACTGTTTCGGTGAACCGATGGCTTGTTCGGGGGGAATATAGTCTTGCTGAGTACCGCCGCGCGATTTAGTTTGACCGATGTTATTTTGTGAAGTGTTGATTTCTTTAACTGCCCCAAAGTCAATTAATACAATCTTGCCATCTGATGTCCGCCTGATTAAGTTTTGAGGATGAACGTCGCGGTGAATTACATCTTGTTTGTGAACAAATACCAGCACTTCCAAGATGTCTTGCAATAAAGCAATAACTTGAGGTTCTTTCCAAGGTTGACCTTCAATTAGTTCTTGATACAAGGGTTGCCCTTCGATGAATTGATAGACTAAATAAAAATATCCCTCTTCTTCAAAGCGAGCTAACAATTCTGGTATCCGATCGTGTTGGCCCAATCGATATAAAACGCGCGTTTCTCGATCGAATAGCTGGCTGCTTCTCTCAGACTGGCTTTTCAGGCGCTTGACGAGGCACAAAGGTCGATCGGGCAAATTTTCATCTTCAGCCAGATAGGTATCGCTGTACTCCGTATTCACCAAATGTTCTCT
>NZ_JAUBQU010000203.1:0-6239 GCF_036701435.1 Microcoleus sp. Pol12A5 | reverse complement strand
CTTTGATAATTTTCGAGAACGCGTATTAGCTTGCTTTTCTAATTAGATAAAAATATCACCGCAACTTCAGGAGAGCCGTCTATTTTTGGAAAATATTGTTGGTAAAACCCGCCCCTACATGATTGTATAATCGGTTAAAAAAGAGATACTGCACCATTTTAAATTAGCCTTTTATGAACAGGCAAGATGCCTGTTGCACAAAATATAAATTTTCTTGTGGAACAGGCATCTTGCCTGTTGCTGAAAATGGTGCAAGATACCAGTTAAAACAAAAAGTATCGCTGCGCCATTGGCAAAACTGTTGCCGGTTCGCAAGTTAACAATTCCCCATCCGCCCTAACTTCATAAGTTTCTGGATCGACTTCCATTTGTGGCAAATAATCGTTGAGTTTCATATCTCTTTTACTAATTTGTCGGGTGCCGGAAACTGCTACAGTGGGCTTTTGCAAACCGAGCTGTGCGGCAATATCTCGATCGCGCGCAGCTTGGGAAACAAACGTCAGACAAGTCGCCCCAATCGCCCCGCCAAAACTGCCAAACATCGGCCGCATATGCACCGGTTGCGGGGTCGGAATGCTGGCGTTAGCATCTCCCATCTGCCCGTAGGCGATCGCCCCTCCTTTAATTACCAACTCCGGTTTCACCCCAAAAAAAGCCGGCCGCCACAAACACAAATCCGCCAATTTCCCCTCTTCCACCGAACCCACATACTGACTAATTCCGTGAGTAATCGCCGGATTAATTGTATATTTGGCAATGTACCGCTTCGCCCTAAAATTATCGTTAATTTCCTCTGTTTCCCCCCCTTGGTTAGGGGGGGTTAGGGGGGGTAAATGTCCCCGCTGCACTTTCATTTTATGTGCCGTTTGCCAAGTCCGAATAATCACTTCCCCAACTCTTCCCATCGCCTGCGAGTCCGAAGAAATCATACTAAACGCCCCTAAATCGTGCAAAATATCCTCAGCAGCAATAGTTTCCCTTCTAATTCTCGATTCAGCAAAAGCCACATCTTCAGGAATGCCTCGATCCAAATGGTGGCAAACCATCAACATATCTAAATGTTCTTCTAAAGTATTGACAGTGTAAGGGCGAGTCGGGTTAGTTGACGAAGGCAAAACATTAGCTTGTCCGCACACTTTAATAATATCCGGTGCGTGTCCGCCGCCAGCACCTTCAGTGTGGTAGGTGTGAATAGCGCGATTTTTGAAAGCGGCAATTGTAGCTTCCACAAATCCCGCTTCATTGAGAGTATCAGTGTGAATTGCAACTTGCACGTCGTACTCGTCAGCTACACTCAAACAAGTGTCGATCGTTGCTGGTGTAGTTCCCCAATCTTCGTGGAGTTTCAAACCCATTGCACCGGCAAAAATTTGCTCGACTAATCCTTGAGGTTGGCTGCTATTTCCTTTACCTAAAAACCCTAAATTTACGGGGAAAGCGTCAGCAGCTTGCAGCATTCGGTAGATATGCCAAGGCCCGGGAGTGCAAGTTGTGGCGTTTGTACCCGTTGCAGGGCCTGTGCCACCGCCGATCATTGTCGTGATTCCAGAGGCGATCGCCACTTCAATTTGCTGCGGGCAAATAAAGTGAATGTGACTGTCAATTCCCCCAGCGGTGAGAATCATTCCTTCCCCGGCAATTACTTCAGTACCAGGCCCGATAATAATATCTACCCTATCTTGAATATAAGGATTTCCGGCTTTACCAATTTTGTAAATTTTGCCGTCTTTAATACCGACATCTGCTTTAACAATTCCCCACCAGTCTAATATTAAAGCATTAGTAATTACCGTGTCAACAGCGCCGTGTGCATTAGAAATAGGCGACTGTCCCATGCCGTCGCGAATGACTTTGCCGCCGCCAAACTTAACTTCATCCCCGTAGGTTGTGAAGTCTTTTTCAACTTCTATGAATAATTCTGTATCGGCTAACCGGACGCGATCGCCCACAGTCGGCCCGAAGGTTTCCGCGTAAGCGCGGCGATCCATTCTGTAACTCATCCTTGCTCCTAATATTAATAAATTTTTACTTAGCAGTTGAGACCTACTTGAATTATAGTATGTGACGAGTTCCTCAATCTGCAACAGTAAAAAAAATACAACATTAGGCAAGCTTTAAAATCCCGATAGGCATCAATTCTTGCCAATCGAAAATCGAAAAGGCTGTGAAGGGGCAAATTTACTCCAGCATTTTCTGGATTTCCCTTTTCAAAATCTCCACATCCACTGTCATATCCATGCCAATCAAACTCCAATCTTCCGCTACATTTTTGTCATCAACCATACGAGAGTATTCTAATCCCAGTAGCTGGCAAATGTAATAGAAATATGGCGGAGTGTATCCTCCATAAAAGAATTCCAATACTTTGGTTCCCGGCTGACACCACAGCAAATTTGTAAAACCAGCCCCGTGAGGGCCGACAACCACCGCCGCTTCTGCAAACAGACAAATTTGTTCATCAACAGTGCGCGAGATATCTTCCAAAATTTCAAAATCAAATTCTTTCAAAACCTCTCTCACTTCTACTTCATTTTTAACCTTGCGCCGGCCACTTCTCGACAGATAAAGTTTTCTAGAAGGCTTTACCTTTTCCTTAAGACAGAATTTTTTCCGCAAAAGCTCTATATCGTAAGGACTCGGAAAATACCAGTCTTGATTGTTTCCCACCACCAGACTTTCTGCATGATATCTCGTATCTCTAGCCCGAGTGTCGATTAGTGAACTTTCAGGAATACCGAGTTTGGTCATAAAGCCCAACTCAAAATCTGTATGTCGTAAAGGATAACAAATTTTAGCTTCTTGCCAAATTTCCTTACCTAAAGCCTCTTCAATTCGACAAAGTTTAGCCAACACAAAAATGATAAAATCATAATAACTACACCACAAATGCGACCAAGGAGCAACTACAAGGGGATAGGTAATTTTGTTAGGTTTGTAAGGCCATTCCAGAATGCCGGCACCGCTAATCCGAAAATCTAAGTCTAAAACTAACTTGTTATTCAGCAGCGTGTTGCCAGAGGTACAAATAGTTAGAGAATTTATTTTTTGATTCAGCGAAATCTTCCACACATAATCTGGGTCAAAAGACACGGGTTTTTCTGTGGCAAAAAACCGAGCAGGCACTTTGTTTACCGAGGTTAATGCGGGTATATTGATAGGTTGGTGCTGCTTTTTATAAACGATGCAGTCATCTAACAATTTGATGCTGGTGCGTCGGTCTAACGGGGTTCTCCAGACACGCCTTGATGTTGCCAGCAAGCTCTGCTTCAAGGTCTGTTTGATCTGGTCAACTAATTTTGGGTTCATCACGCACTTTTGCTGTATATCTTTGCAGTTTTAACAACCACATTAGACCGCAAACGGCTGATTTTAAATCGCTCAAAAGTAGGAGATTGAACTAACAAAAAAAGCCCGAAGGCAGTTATACAGAAAGCAGAGAAAAAGGTTTGAGCTTACTTTATCACTCTCCCGGCATAGGGCGGAAAATGATACCATTTTCGATTTTCGATTTGGGATTGGGAGGACTGATCACTATCATTGTGTGGAGATTGCTTACAGTTGCATTCTGTTTTGAAACTGTTTGGACTTTTAAGTTAAAAAGTTTCAAATTCCCAACTCAACCATCGTCAACTACCTTGTGGCTTCATATTTCAGCATCCAGATGACCGTTGACTTTTCCATTAAAGCCGTAGACTTGACGACTACCAACAAACGGCACTAATTGAACTTCCCTTTCATCTCCAGGTTCAAACCTGACTGCTGTACCTGCGGGGATATCCAACCGCATTCCTTTTGCTTGTTCTCGATTAAATTCTAAGGCTTCGTTAGCCTCATAAAAGTGATAGTGTGAACCAATTTGAATGGGTCGATCGCCTTTATTTCCTACCAGCAACCGCACGGTTTGGCGAGCGGCATTTAATTCTATTTCGCCTGCTGAAACAATCATTTCTCCTGGAACCATCTTTTCCTCCTATGAGTCTCTGTGGTTGATTTTTTAACGGATCGGATCGTGCACTGTTACCAACTTAGTTCCGTCGGGGAAAGTCGCCTCCACCTGGACTTCATGCACCATTTCTGGTATCCCTTCCATGACATCTTCCCGCGTCAGGAGAGTTGTTCCATAACTCATTAAATCTGCGACGGTGAGGCCATCTCTGGCTCCTTCTAAAATGGCTGCGGAAATGTAGGCTAATGCTTCTGGATAGTTTAATTTTAAACCTCTTTGTTTCCGGCGCTCTGCTACCAGGGCGGCGGTGAATATTAGCAGTTTGTCTTTTTCTTGGGGGGTGAGTTGCATTTTTATTCTTGTAAGTGCGATCGCATTATTTGGTTATGATATCGTTTACGGTTGTTTCTGAATGATTAAACCGCAAAGGGCGCAGAGGGCGCAGAGGAAGAGAAGAGAGAGATGAATAATCTAGTTAGGAGGGGAACTATACATTGAACCTCAAAGATCATCCTATTTTATCCAAACTCTGGGCAAACAGCAAGGGCGTTCTGAAAAAGATAAGCGCAGCAAGTGCCAAATGCTGACGAACCAGTCTCTCGCTGCGGTGGTGGATGTACCGCGATATCGGCACAGCAAACCGTTAGGAATACGAGTCACGCCGACGGTGGAATTACCTGGATAAATTGTTGCCTCCGATGGCAAATCTCGCACTTTTTCCACGAACTCTGTGGTGACTGGTTCGCCTACCCAAGCGAGGGTGGCGACTACGGGTTTTCCTGCGAGACCGTGAGGACTTTCGAGCATTTGTTCTCCACCTTTGAGCAATTGTCTGTCAATCCATAAAGGGCTGTTTTGTTGCCAGACTTCGGTGTGCGAGATCCATTCTCCAGACAAGAACTTTTCGCCCCTAGCACTGCGTCCAAATCTGGTAATTTCCCACAGTAAAATCCTTGCTGTTGGTGCTAATTCTACCCGCAAATTTTGCCGATATATTGCGCCGTCAAAAACTATTGTTTCCTGTGGCAGCCATTCTAAATTAGCACCGATATCTAGTTGAATGTCAATATTTTGTTGTGATTTTAATCCGCTGCTGCGATATATTTTACCAGCGGTGGCCGTGGTAATCAACGCTTTGGCGTTGGGTTGGAGGTGAAAATGGCTGGAAAGTCGATCGCCCCCGACAACTCCCCCAGCCGTGTGCAAGATGACGCTGTGACAAACGTCTTGCCCTTCAGGATAAAACGGGCGCTGCACCTTGAGGGGTGCTTGCATTTGATTGTGAATGATTTGAGTTGAGCCGCAGCGGTTGGCATAGACTAAATCTAGGCGGCCGTGCCATCCTCTTTGAATGTTATTTGTAGGTGTGTCAGTCGATGTTTGAATCACAGATTTTTAGGATTGAATAATAAAGATTATTAACAATATAGTATTACTCCCCGCTACCCAACATTCCGCCAGGGAATAAATTCCCTGGCTCACAGCTCAAGTCCTCTGAAAGAGGACTAAATAAATAATATCAAATTTTCTTGATAAAAATAACATATTCTTTTCAGTCCTCTTCAGAGGACTTTAGCTATTAGACAGGGAATTCATTCCCTGGCGGCCTATGACAAAAGATAACAATAATACAAGATAGCAGATTATACTAATTAATATGCGTTTTAAATAATCCTCCCATGCCAGCAACCCCTGAAAGCCTCCAAAAATTTGTTACCTACTGCCAACAACACATTACAGGCGATGAAAAAGGACAAGCACAGGTATTTTTAGACCGCTTCTTTCGGGCTTTCGGCCACGATGGGGCATTAGAAGCAGGCGCAACCTATGAGGAACGCATAGAGAAAAGTAGCAAAAAAGGTCAAATGGGATTTGCGGATTTGGTGTGGAAAAAGCACGTTTTGATTGAAATGAAAAAGCGCGGTGAAGATTTGACTAAAAGAGAACACCGCACCCAAACAGAACGCTATTATATTCGCCTCAAAAAAGACGATCGCCCGCGCTACGTGATGATGTGCAATTTTGACGAGTTTCACATTTACGATTTCGACCTTCAGCCGGATCAGCCTGTAGACATTATATCCCTAAAGCAATTGCCCGCCCGATCGCCCGCTTTTGCCTTCATGGAATCTACCAGCCGCCGCCCCATATTCAAAAACAACCAAGTCGAGATTACCGAAAAAGCTGCTAGCAGAATGGGGATGCTGCTGGAAATGCTAAGTAGGTGGACAGGAAAAAAATAAACTATGTAACGCTAAGTCTTGAGCTAGCTAGACTTAAACTTGAAACGCTT
>NZ_JAUBQU010000045.1:0-47503 GCF_036701435.1 Microcoleus sp. Pol12A5 | reverse complement strand
GACCCCATCTTTTTTTACCATAAATCGGTCTAACCTGCTTCAGCTAGGGGTTTTGACGGGGTTGTCACCCCGTCAGGTAAATAACTGCTATCAAATTCCTTTATAAGCTGTTGGGCCTTTAAATTGTATCTCAAAAAAAATCAAAGTTTTGTGGGGTGGGCGTCCCGCCCGCCCTAAATATACAATTTAAATGCGCGACAGCTTAGCGTTTCTGATAAGAGACACCTATGAAGCTAGCTACAAATCACACTGGGATAGTTTCTCGAACAGCTTTCGAGAGGGTTTGATCGACGGCATTGTGGGTTTTGAGAGTGCTGTTAGATCGTTCCGGTGCAACGGGAATTGATATGAGTAGCAATGGAGACGATCGCCGGAAAATGTTTCAATACCAGCCGTTCGCCCCCAAGCACCTCAAAATAGACTTAATATTATCCGCTAATCAAACGATTTTCTCGCTAGAAAGTTCCCCGCTAGCAGGAGGCACTACCGTATCGCCAAAAGCAATCCGCAGAAAAGGCGGAGCCAAAAAAGTCGTCAGAATCACCATGATAATAATCGACACTTCTAACGGTTTATCCAAAACCCCACTCGCGGAACCGATGCCGGCAAACACTAACCCGACTTCGCCCCGAGGAATCATCCCCACTCCGATCGCCAATCGATTGATTCCAGGCTGACCAAACACCACCCAACCTGTTACGATCTTGCCCAAAATAGCAACCACAATCAAAAATACCGCAATCAAAAGTCCCGCCCGATTATCCGGCACTGTTGGGTTCAAAACCCCCAAATCCGCCCGTGCCCCCACGGTTACAAAAAAGATGGGCACAAATAAATCGGCGATGGGTTTCACCAATTCATCCAACTCCAGGCGGGCATCGCTTTCATCCAAAACCAAGCCCGCAGCAAAGGCACCCAAAATCGCTTCCAGATGAATTGCATTGCCCAGAAAAGCCATGAAGTAAGCAAAAATAAATGCCGGGATGATAATACTGCCGCGAGTTTTGAGTTGACCCACCACCGCCGAGAAGGTTTTGTCGAAGATGCCCCCCAACAAAATCGAACCTAGCAGAAAAACAGTTGCACTGACAATCAAATAGATGACATTAACAACATCAATCTCACCGGTTTTGGCTAAACTGGCGACAACAGCCAGGACAATAATTCCTAGCACATCATCAATCACCGCCGCACCGACAATAATTTGACCTTCTTTAGAGTTCAATTGTCCTAAATCAGACAACACTTTGGAGGTAATTCCAATGCTGGTTGCCGTCAAAGCTGCCCCCGCAAAAATTGCTGGAATTGCCGCCGTGTGGAAAATCATCATCAAGCCCGCAGTACCTGCGGCAAAGGGAACTGCCACACCTACGCAGGCGACAACGGTAGCTTGAATTCCGACTTGCTTGAGTTGTTTGAGATCCGACTCTAAGCCAATTTCAAACAGCAGAATAATCACGCCTAATTCAGCCAGCACTGAAATGACTTCACTCTGCGATTCAAAGACACTGGTGAGGGCGGCAGGAGACAGATGATTAATCGATTGCAGAACTGTCATAATCCCTGAGTCTGAGGCTGACAGCCCGCTTCCGGGAAAAACGATCAAGTGTAAAGCAGATATCCCAATAATCACCCCTGCTACAAGTTCACCCAAAACCGGCGGAAAATCAAACTTTAGAGCCACTTCGGCGCCGATTTTACTGGCGAGATAAATCACTACTAAACTGAGCAAAACTCCGCTGAGGACGATCGGCGAATTTTCTGCCTCGACTGTTGCTAACAAAGGTATGGGAGCAACTATGGATGCAATCCCAGAACTTAAAGCTGTAATTGTATGGTTCCAAAACATGGGTACGATGATGGTAAGAAAGACGATTCTACGCTGACTGTTAACTGTTAACTGTTGACTGTTGACTGTGAGCCGGAAAATTGATAAGTGTTACCTATTGGGTAGGCAGTTAACTCGACATGACTATCAAGCAAAGCTTGAAGAACCCAAATCAGGGGGTACATCCTGCCACCGCCCTTGTCCGACTGCTTGAATTGCTTCTTTTAGCAAGATATCGCCGGTATAAATTGCCCTACCGACGATCGCACTTTTGACACCAATGGGTTCCAAAGCCAGCAAACTTAACAAATCGGCGATCGAACTAACGCCACCGGAAGCAATCACGGGAATCGAAATAGCGTTAGCAATTTCGCGCAAAGATTCCAAATTCGGCCCTTCCATAGTACCGTCGCGGTGAATGTCGGTGTAAATAATTTCAGCAGCCCCTAACTCTGCCATTTGCTGCGCTAATTCTGTAGCTAAAACTTCCGAAGTTTCTAGCCAGCCTCTAGTCGCAACTTTACCATTTCTGGCATCTATTCCCACCAGAATTCTGCCGGGAAATTCGGCGCACAATTCGCCTACTAATTGCGGTTGTTCGACGGCGACAGTGCCGAGAATCACCCGCCGAACGCCTAAATTGAGGATAGCAGCAACAGAAGTGCGATCGCGCATTCCCCCGCCTACTTGACAGGGAACGTCTACGGATCGGACGATCGCTTCTATGGCTGCTTGGTTGACTGGATGACCTGCTTTAGCGCCGTCGAGGTCTACTAAATGCAGCATGGTTGCGCCTTCATTTACCCACTGTCTGGCGACTTCGACGGGGTTGTCATTAAAAGTCTGAGACTTCGCGTAGTCTCCCTGATACAATCTGACGCATTTTCCATCCAATAAGTCGATCGCGGGAATTACATTCATAATTTTTCCTCAAATTGGTAATTATACCAGTTAAAAAAAAGAATGCAACTTTATGCAATCTACCAACTCATACACAATCATTCATTCCGACTTCTCAAATCTAAAATCTCAAATGGTATTACCCATTACCTTTATTTTTTACATTCGCAACCGCTATTCAAATGAAATATAATCGCCGAAGACAGCGTTGACCATAAAGGAGTATTGACCTCGGCTTTTTGCAAACCTTCGGCCGTCCAGTCGTTGCAAGTTCTCAAAAGTGAGTAACTGCCTTTTGCTTCATAAAAACTGTCGCTGTTGTCGTAGCCGTAGCTAATTTTCATTTTCTTACCTGCTGCGTCTAATTGGAATGTATCTTTAAGAAAATTTATTATTTTAATATAATTCGCTCCACTAATTTTTACACATTTGGTTTCAATATTTTGTGGAGTAACCCGATAACCTTGAACGTGTACAGTAGACGGAGTAGGGAGAAATAGGGCTTTTAAAGCTGTAACTGGGTTGATACTTCCTGATGTGGGAGTTTCCAGCATAAAAGCTCTATCTCCCCAGCCAAAAGATAGATATTTATAATCAGAAGTGGCATCCCGCCCTATTTCTGTTAGCGGTAAAAATTGATTCCAGTCAAAATATTCATTTTTAACTGGAACAATGATTTCGGTGTGAATGCCTTGATTGGAAATGTATAGAGAGATTGTGCAATCTGCTTGCGAGTAATTGCCCCACTTTCTAGGAGTGAGATAGCCAATTGTTAGGAAAGCAGTAAAAGATAAAATGACAATT
Source organism: Microcoleus sp. Pol12A5 (assembly GCF_036701435.1). Classification (NCBI taxonomy): domain Bacteria; kingdom Bacillati; phylum Cyanobacteriota; class Cyanophyceae; order Oscillatoriales; family Microcoleaceae; genus Microcoleus; species Microcoleus sp. Pol12A5. The sequence continues at coordinate 43,971 of NZ_JAUBQU010000045.1, read as the reverse complement.
CCTAAGCGCTGTATGTTTTTTCTCATTTTAACCGTAGGTTTCAAATTCTGGCTTCGGATGGCGGGCGCTGCATCTTTGTGGGGAAGAATTCTTGCAAAGCAGAATTGCGCTGTTCGGGGGTTTCCCTAGCCCAATTCGACAAACTTTCGTAGAAAAAGAACGACACGCCAGCGAAATCTCTTTTTCGCACTTCTTGCACTTGTTCTTGAATTTGTTTTAGGGGAACAGAATTATTTTTAAGACCAGTCAAAATGCCGATCGCAGTTGGAATGTTAAATTTAGCCAATTTAACTTCTTCCCGTTCCAGTTCGGCACTAAAACGCTTGATATCGCTGCGATAAACCTGCAACACAATTTCTTGGATGTAGCCGCGTCTTTCCCAGGTAAACCAGTCCTGCAAGTGGGCGGGTAAAGAAAAGTGAAAAGGGTTCGGAGATAAGCTGACAATACATTTTTCTTTGCGGGATTTGATGGCGCGGGAAACTCGCCCCATGAAGTCGTTAATTTTGTCCGCGCGCCAGCGCACCCAGAAGGTTTCGCGGGGGTCGTCCGAGGGAGGGCTTTTGATTTGTTCTTGATACATTAACACTGTTCGTGGGTCGTAGCCAAATTCTACTGGCAAGCCGAAATGGTCGTCAAATTGAATGCCATCTATATTATAGTTATCGACAATTTCTATGATTAAATCTAAGATAAATTGCTGAACTTCTGGATGAAATGGATTCAGCCAAACTCGATCGTGTTTGCCTTCTTTCCAAATAGTTGAACCGTCGCGTCGCTGCGCCAGCCAATCGGGGTGAAGTGTGGCTAATTCCGATTCGGCGGGAGCCATGAAACCAAACTCAAACCAGGGGATTACTGCTATACCTTTTTGATGGGATTGTGCTATAATTTCTTTGAGGATGTCTCGGTCTTCCAATCCGGGCGATGGGTCGATCAACTGTCCGAATACTCGTTCGGCTGCCGCACTCGGATAAAGCGTATAGCCTCCTTGCCAAACTGTGGGGTAAATGGTATTGAAATTGAGTTGATCCAGTCGATTTACAGCGTCAATGATGTTGTTGCGGGAGAACATAACGTCGCTGTCAATGTTAGTCAGCCAGACGCCGCGCAATTCGGTTGTTGGAGCTTGGGGGCGGGTTTGAGCTAACAGACGCGGGGATAATATGGCGGAGGAGGTAAGGGCGATCGCAAAAACAACTATTAAAGCCAGTATCCGCTGCCATTTGTGCAATTTAATCATCAATTTGTCGCAAATATGATTATTTTTAGACTGATATTTTACCGTATAATTAGCTTGTTAGGGTGCGTCAGCGAGGGTTATTTTATTAAAAGTCACTCGAACATTTCGTGACGCACCTACTATTTTTGATATTATTGGGGGTCAAGGATGGTACCCATAAATAATATTGTTCGTGTAGTATCGTCTTGAATGGCACAAAAGAATGGACGGTTTACATTCATTTCAAAAGGCAAACTTCTGATTAACTCGACGGAAGTCACTGCGGCTGCTACTGTACCTTCTTCGTTCACTTCGACAAAGGTTTTGTGTTTTACTGAATCTACTGCTACGTTGACATCAGTCATCAGAGAAAACTCGTCTTTTGAGGGCTCAAAAATTCCTGCCATTCCCAAAGCTATGAGTGTGCTTTTGAGTTCAACTTTATACTCTATTGTGAAGCGGGGTATTTCAATTATACAATTTCTTTCTCTAAATTCTTGCATCCATTTATTCCAGTTTTCGGCTGTTAATTGCTGCGAGAAAGTTGCCAAATTGGTATTGGAGTTTGGCAAGAAAATATACATACTCAGAGCGCCTTTTTTGCCGTAAGGTAAACTGACTGCTTGAAAAGTGTCTGTTGCGTAGCACCGATAAAAGCCGCTCTGGGACATCATTAGATGCTGTTTGGAACTGCTGTCTGTTAAATAAAAAGTTTTGTTGGCAGTTTGAGATTTATCAAAAGGCGTTTGCCAGTTGCCTTTGAAATAGATGGCGTCAATCAAAAACAAGACTGGATCGAGGCTAATTTCCTCGACTATTTGATCAATTTTTCCTTGAGTTTTTTGGCTTACCCACTTGTTAATGATGCTAGGAGCTTGCGGACTCGTAAAATCTATTTCGGTAAGATTAGCGTTGTAGTATTCTTGATTTATTTGCAGAAATTCTGGTTTTAAGGAGAAGCCTTGTTTCGCCCAAAGCGAGTTGGCTATTAATACTTGGACATTGGGGTCATTTTTTTGCAAACTGTTTTGCAAATTTTGATTGGCTGCGTTGATTTCTTGGGGAGTCATTCCCGTAAATTCGAGAACTTTTGTCATTTCTTGTTTGGTTTCTCCGCTGACTCCGTTGTATGTCATTGACAGTGCGAGGGCGACAGAAGTAGGGGAAATAAAGATATTTTGATTCGGCTGTTGTTTGCTTAGGGTGTTGAACAAGTTAAAACCAAATTTGGTATTAGCTGCAACAAGTCTGGCGTCTACATTTATCTGGTTGTTAGGGGGTGTCATGGCTACAATTTATGAGTGATTGGGATTTGCGAGGTTGATTGCGTTAATTTTTAGTGGCGGCACTAATACTGCGAAAATTGCTAATGTAATGATGGCGGCAGTAGCCAGCCTGGTTTTCTAAGACATAACTGTTATCTCTAGTTGTGGAGTTATCTTACTTTACTATTATGACTTACCTGTGTTAATTAATTTACTTTGACTGCTTTTATTGTGACCTACATTTTTTGTTTGAGGCTGTAGGCGATAATTTAACTGACGTTTAAGGGTGGTGATTGTCCCCTAAAATAGGGTATATAATGGTACTTGAGATTGTAGCCAAGGAGGGCATCATCTTTTATGAAAAGAGCTTTGTAAATTTATATTGATTTTTTTGTATGATTCCCAGGCGCTAAGATTTGCGATCGCCCAACGAGAATAAAGTTAATAAATTCTAAATTTAATCAAAAAGTTACCCCGGATACTTAATCATAACAAAGATTTAAGATATGACAAGTTAGTAACAATCAAATAGTTATAAGATTGAAATTGTTTTTGAGTCACAATCATATGAATCCTGATTCTCTCCGCACTTTGGGCGTACCGCCGAATGCTTGGAAAGTTGATGCCAAAATTGCCGATATCACCCGCTCGCAACTTGACCCACAAATTGTTACTTTAGAAACAGAAACTAAAACCCTGCGTTTGGACTTAGCCAAAGCTGCAATGTTGGTGATAGATATGCAAAACGATTTCTGTCATCCCGACGGTTGGCTGGCGCATATTGGCGTAGATGTAACCCCCGCCCGAACTCCAATTAATCCTTTAATAAATTTGCTGCCCAAATTGCGATCGCACGCAATGCCAATTATTTGGATAAACTGGGGAAACCGCCCCGATTTGCTCAATATTAGTGCAGCTTCCCGTCACGTTTACAATCCCACAGGCGACGGCGTAGGTTTGGGAGATCCGCTGCCAAAAAACAACGCACCTGTACTGATGGCAGGGAGTTGGGCAGCGCAGGTTGTCGATGAATTAAAACCCAAACCGGAGGATATTTGCGTTGATAAATATCGGATGAGCGGCTTTTGGGATACTCCTTTAGATAGTATCTTGCGGAACCTCGGCAGAACTACACTTTTCTTCGGAGGAGTAAACGCCGATCAGTGCGTGATGGCTACCCTGCAAGATGCTAATTTCCTCGGTTACGACTGTATTTTAGTCAAAGATTGTACAGCTACGACATCGCCAGATTATTGCTGGCAAGCGACTCTTTATAACGTTAAGCAATGTTTTGGTTTTGTGTCTGATTCTCAGGCTATGTTAGAAACAATTAAATAGCAGTCCTTAGTTCTTAGTCAGCAGTCATTAGTCACTAAGAATAAATTTTTGAGGCTAAGCTCGCAACTACTGCACTTACGGCTCAGCAACAAAGAAACCGGGTTTTTGCGGTTTTTGTCGCCTGTAACACATCTTCTCAGTAAAAACCCGGTTTCTCGCCACCCATGCGTAAGTCCTAAACTAATGACTCTGGATCGCTCGCTAATCATATCAGAAACATAAAAACCGACAACTCACAATAAAAAAATGACAAACCAGTGTATGATTCCAGTGGTAAAGTCTCCGCAAGACTACCAAGCATTTCGCATCAGTCCGGGCGATACTAATAGATTAGCTATCGTCTTCGATCCGGTAACAGCTAATGTTTCATTAACTGTTTGTGTGGAGATTTTCGATGCGGGCGGCAAAACTCCTCCCAACCGCCATCAATTCGCAGTAGAAATGTTTTTTGTACTCAAAGGAAGAGGGCAAGCAACCTGCGACGGCAAAACAGTTAGTATTCAACCGGGAGATAGTTTGTTAGTGCCTCCAACGGGCACTCACGTAATTGAGAATACGGGCAGCGAACGTTTGTACGCTTTGTGCATCATGGTGCCGAATGAGGATTTTGTAGAACTAATTCGCAGCGGCACACCAGTCGAACTCGATGACGAAGATATGAGAGTTCTAGGGCGATCTGATGTACTCGTATCGTGCTAGTTTTGTAGTAGGGACTTTAGTCCTTTAATCTCGTTCATAGGTAGAGCGTTGGAACATATATGTAGATGCTCTACCTAGTTTCTCTTTTCCAGGTAAAATAATTTATGAGCGTTGTTTTTCACATTACTCAAAGCCAACAATGGGAAGAAGCAAAACAGCTTAAATCCTATCGCGGTGATACCCTAGACTCAGAAGGATTTATCCACTGTTCGACTCTGCCGCAAGTTGTTAAATCTGCCAATAAGTTCTTTGTTGGTAAAAAAGGATTGCTGCTGCTGTTGATTGACTCGGAAAAAGTAGAATCTGAAATTAAATATGAATTGGCTGCGGGTGAAAATTACCCGCACATTTACGGGCCGCTGAATGTTGATGCTGTGTTGAAAGTTGTTGAATTTGAACCGGGTGCCGATGGCAAGTTTGAATTGCCGGAAGAATTAAGAAATATTGTTTAATATTCTGATTTTTGGCCATTGTCAACTAACTTTTTAGGGCGTGGCTCAAAGCCCACCCCACGGGAAAGTTAAATTTTGTCGAACGGGCATCTTGCCCGTTCTAATTTCTGCAATATATCAATTTAAACTTACTAATTAACTAACTCTTTCGCCAATTTCAGCGCATCTTCGGGAGTCGCAATTCTCCCTTCTACCCGCGCTAATTGAATCTCCATCAACAATTGACCGATGCGCGGACTTCTGGGCAATTTCAAATATTCCATTAAATCATTGCCGCTAACTAACTGTGTGGGATGAGCAACAATATCATCAGCATCCAGATAGCGATTAATTAACAGTGAAATATTCTCAACCGCCACTCCCGCCGCCACGGCTAAAACCGCTAAAACTGGAAATACTATTCCCACATCCCGAAACAAAAAATACTGTTCTCGCAAAGACATTTCGGCAATAGGTTTGGCTTGCACTTGTGGCAAGTATTTCAAAAGCTCGATCGCACTTTTAATCTCCGCATTGCTGTACTTCAGCCGCTGCAACTGGGTTTCAGCAATTATCGGGTCGGAATCTGCCAAAATAGCCAGCTTCGCGACAGCCAACAAAGGCGTTTTAATTGTATCTCGAATCTGACGCCCGAATTCCTTGCCTAATTCCGGGTAAATTGCCGCTACTTTGTCAGCAGATGCGTCAATTTTTGTCAAAATATCAAAACGGTCGATCGCACTTTCAAACCAAATCGAAAATAAACCGTCTTCGCAACCGCGACAAATCCAAGGAACACCATCAGGATTGCTCAACAAATAACCCAATTCCGTCCGCACCCGTTCCACCGCTACCCGACTCAACAGCGGTGCTAATTCCCGAATAGCCGATTGAGTTTCAGGTTCGATCGCAAAACCCAACTGCGCCGCTTGGCGGTAAGCTCTTAATAACCTCAGCGGATCGTCCTCCAAATTTGACCGCGAAACCATCCGCAGCAAACCCAAGCGCAAATCAGTTTGACCGTCCAAAGGATCGATGATTTCTCCGGTAAAAGGATTGCAGGCGATCGCATTTATCCGAAAATCCCGGCGCAGCAAATCCCCCTCCAGACTCCCCCCTTCCGCCTGCGCCAAATCCACCGTACCGCCCGCAAACACCACCCGCGCAATTTGGCGTTCCGCATCCAACAAGACAAATCCACCTTTCGTGCGATCGGCAATTTTTCGAGCTGTTTTCACCGCCCGTGTTAGCATAACGAAATCCAAATCAAAATAGTGCGATCGCCTCCCCAGCAACGCATCCCGCACTGCACCGCCCACCAGATAAGCAGGCGGTGTCAGCAGTTTCAAATCAAACGGCCAAGTATCAGGAGATAATGAAGAGGGCAAATTAATCGGCATCGCAACAAAAATCTACTTTCCTTACAAACAATTAAACTCTTGCTACGCTAGATTAACAGAAAGCTCAAATTTCACCAATCTTTTTGAAATGCACAGAGGATATCAAGAATGTGTATTTGTATTAACTGCCACTATGTAGACCGCTGCTTCACCTACCACGCCGTAGAAGAACAGCACGAACAGCTTCACCTCACCGAAACACCCGATTTCGACCCCGTAGAACCGACAATCAACGTCAACATCCGCCCCCGCCAAGATGAAGTAGAAATGGAATGGGATGTAGTTGGCTGTCAGAGTTTCAAGCAAGAGACCGGCAAATGGGCAAAATTGCGACCAGGCGAACTCGTCCCGACTTAAGGCAGAAGTAAGAGGAAAGAAGGAAGAAGGAAGAAGGAAAAAATAAAACGCTCTCATTTTCTTGTTTCTTCTTTTTACCCAATTTTCCATTTTCAATATTCAATTTCCAATTTTCAATTACCGATGCCAGATTCCCTATGCCCTATGCCCAATTACCCATTCCCCATTCCCAATTAAAAATCTAAAATCTAAAATCTAAAATCTAAAATCCAATGTGCTATTGCTTAAACCCAACTTGTCAGAATCCGCACAACCCAGGGGATGCAGAATTGTGCCAAAGTTGCGGCTCAAAATTGTTGTTAACTATTGACGCAGAAACGCCATCAGCATCTCGCTACCGAACCATAAAGCCGATCGGGCAAGGAGGCTTCGGCCGAACATTTCTAGCAGTTGATGAAACCAAACCCCTGATTTTTTCGCAGTGCGTAATCAAGCAATTTTTGCAGCAAAATACCGCCGCCGAAAAAGCCGCTCAACTATTTCACCAAGAAGCAGCCCAGCTACAAACCTTGGGAAAACATCCCCAGATTCCCGAATTAATCGCGCATTTTGAACAAGACGGGAGACAGTATTTAGTACAAGAATTTATCGACGGTAAAAACCTAGCCAGAGAATTAGAACAAAAAGGAGCATTCACCGAAACTCAAATTCGGCAAATCCTCAACGATTTATTGCCCGTGCTCCACTTCGTCCACAAATCCAAAGTTATTCACCGCGATATCAAACCAGAAAATATCATTCGCCGCCGACTATCTCCAACTCCTTTACCCGCCTTAGAAAATTCCTATCAACCCTCTCCTTTCCAAAAAGATATTGTTTTAGTAGACTTTGGTGCAGCTAAGAAAGTAACAGCAAACGGCTTGCAGCCAACTGGTACAATCATCGGCAGTGCTGCTTATACAGCCCCAGAACAATTGATGGGGAAAGCAGTTTTTGCCAGCGATATCTACAGTTTGGGCGTTACTTGCATTCACTTGCTGACTGAAATTCCTCCCTTCGATTTGTTTGACAGTACAGAGGATTCTTGGGCTTGGCGGAATTATTTGAAAACCGCTGTTAGCGATGATTTCGGCCGCATTCTCGACACCATGCTTCAAAGTGCCACCAATCGGCGCTACAGTTCAGCATCAGCAGTCATCCGGCACTTGAACCCCAAACCGGTGTATTTAGACGCACAGCCGGTGCTAGACGCGCCGGAAGCGCCCGCAGAACGGGTGCTTACACCCGCGCCCGGTGTGTCGCTTTTTACTCGCCAAGAGCAAGCCGAAATTCAGCAAGCTTTGCAAGAGGATCTCGCCCCGTACAATGTTACAATCCAAGTCAGTCAAGCCAAGCAACAGCTCAATATCGTCATCAACAGAACCGAAGACAACCCCGTTTACTATCCGCACTTATCTCAAATAATTGCCACCAGACTCACCGATTTGGAGTTAAATAAAGTCGCAGCCGTGAAGCTGTTGGGAAGAGTCAACAATTCTCGCCGCCCGGAGTGGAAGCAAATATTGCAAATCGATCCCAAGATTCAATTGAGAAACAAACTCGTGCGGCTGCAACACAATCAATTAGTCAAGAAAATCGCCCCTGTTGCTACCCAAGAATTTTGGCTGCCGAAGTTGAAAACTCAGGATTTTTGGATAGATGCGCTAATGTTTGCTTTAGTTTGGTTTATCTTTGGCTCTCAAATAGTCATTTTTAATTCTTGGTTTGCGCTAATAGTTTCTTCTGGTTTTATGGCGGTGAAGCATCAAGTTTCCCAACACAAAGAATTTGCAAATAAAAATTTATTTGCAAGTTTAGTAGTGCTGTTTCTGATGACAGGGGGCATGGGGAATTCCAGGATTTTAAACACGGGAATATTTGGCATTCTTTTGGGTTGCTTAGTTGTGGCTTTGCCTCTGTTTTTTGTTAAGGAAAATTATCAGTAATCGTGAATAGCAATCCCCAAGACGGAACATCTGTTAAGAAATACGGCTTAGCCCTGAACACAGCTAGTCGCGAACTCGGTTTAGCCATCAGCAATTTTGCCGGGGATTCTCGCTGCCAAACTTGGAATTTGGATCGCGATTTAGCCACTCATTTGCATCAGTATTTAGTCGAGTTTATTGGGCCGCAAACTTGGGCGGATTTGGCTTTTATTGCGGTGGCGAAGGGGCCCGGAGGTTTCACGGGGACTCGGATGGGTATGGTGACGGCGCGGACTTTGGCTCAACAGTTGGATATTCCGGTTTTTGCGATTTCAACTTTGGCGGCTGTCGCTTGCAGCAGCAGTAAAAAATCTATCTCAAATCAGGATATGGCGCTGCAAATGCCTGCACAGCGGGGTCAATTGTTTGGGGCGGTTTATTCAGTTAACAAAGATTCTGGTTTAACTGAGTTGTTTCCTGATACGGTGATGACTCCTGAAGCTTGGCAGGAAAAGTTGGATAATTGGGGAAATTCTTATCAGTTAATTGAAGTTGGTAGCGAGTTTGGTTGGTCGGTTTCTAGTGTGTTGGAATTGGCTTATTTGGAGTGGAAACAAGGAAGTCGCCCTGATTGGTCGGATGCTTTGCCTTATTACGGGCAACATCCGGTTAAGGGAAACTGAATATTGGGAATAGGGTATTGGGAATAGGGCATTGGGCATTATTTCGTTTCTGTTAAATCAACTTGTAGAGTGCGTTTTTTTTCTGACCATGCCCTATTCCCAATGCCCGTAAATGATTTATAAGCAATTAAGCAGACTTGATATTGTTGTTTATTTAAGGGCGATACAAACTTCGAGGCAAAAAGTTAATGTTAGCGGGTCTGGGCTTTCGGTTCGCAATCGATCGATCTCAGCTCGATCGCAGCCGCGAGATTCCATGAAATCGAGCATCCAGTTCGTTATTGTAGCGAGATCGATGTATTTTGCTCCGAGACAAACAGGGCAAATTTCTGGGCTGAGGGTACCGGTGCCGCCGCATTCGGGGCAATCCCAGTGGCTGGTTAGGGGATCGGGGGTAGTTGGGATGTTGTTCATGCTGGGAAAAAGTACGCGCGGCGTAGCGATCCTGCAGGGAATCGCACTACTCGTTAACTCTAGCAAAAATGCCGATCGCCCTTACTTCTTCCTGTGTTTACACTAAGCGAGCTAGTGAGTAAAATTGACAAAAATACAAAAAGGGTGGCTATGTTCGATCGCACTCAATTGTTTGTGGCTGGTATGTCGATCGCACTTTCGGTTCAGCTAAGTCAGCCAGTTGCAGCAGCCGTGCCCGTTGGTAAAGTCGTACAAACAGCACAAACTAACAGTAACGAAGCTGCTGAAAAAGCTTTCAAAGAGGGACTGCAACTGTACCAGCAAGGAACGGCCCAAGCAAAAAGAAGTGCGATCGTCAAGTTGGAAGAAGCCTTAAAGCTGTATCGAGAAGTGGGCGACAATGGAAAGCAAGCGTTTAGCCTCACTGCTCTTGCCAAAATCTACTCAGACTTGGGAGAAAAACAGAAAGCTCTAGAATATTACAGCCAGTCGCTTCCCCTCTTTCGGGCAACCGGCGATCGCCGTGGAGGAGCTCACACCCTCACCAACATCGGCGGTGTCTACTCAGATTTGGGAGAACAACAGAAAGCGCTAGAGTATTACAGCCAGTCGCTTCCCCTCTTTCGGGCAATCGGCGATCGCCGTAGGGAAGCTGGCACCCTCCACAACATCGGCGGTGTCTACTCAGATTTGGGAGAAAAACAAAAAGCGCTAGAGTATTACAGCCAGTCGCTTCCCCTGAGACGGGCAACAGGCGATCGCCGTGGAGAAGCTCTTACCCTCAACAACATCGGCGGTGTCTACTCAGATTTGGGAGAACAACAGAAAGCGCTAGAGTATTACAGCCAGTCGCTTCCTCTGAGTCAGGCAACAGGCAATCGCGATGGGGAAGCTCTCACCCTCAACAACATCGGCAATGTCTACTCAGAATTGGGAGAACAACAGAAAGCGCTAGAGTATTACAGCCAGTCGCTTCCTCTGAGTCAGGCAACAGGCGATCGCCGTGGGGAAGCTGTCACCCTCCACAACATCGGCGGTGTCTACTCAGAATTGGGAGAACAACAGAAAGCGCTAGAGTATTACAGCCAGTCGCTTCCCCTGAGACGGGCAACAGGCGATCGCCGTGGGGAAGCTGGCACCCTCCACAACATCGGCTTAGTCTACGATGAATTGGGAGAAAAACAGAAAGCCCTAGAGTATTACAGCCAGTCGCTTCCCCTGAGACGGGCAACAGGCGATCGCAGCGGGGAAGCTACCACCCTTAACAACATCGGCAATGTCTACTCAGATTTAGGAGAAAAACAGAAAGCGTTAGAGTATTTGGGCCAGTCGCTTCCCCTGAGTCGGGCAACAGGCGATCGCAGCGGGGAAGCTACCACCCTCAGCAGCATCGGCTTAGTCTACTCAGATTTGGGAGAAACACAGAAAGCGCTAGAGTATTACAGCCAGTCGCTTCCCCTGAGTCGGGCAACAGGCGATCGCCGTGGGGAAGCTACCACCCTCTATGGTCTTGCCTATGTCAAACGGGATCTCGGCAATCTTACCGAAGCCCTCAAAAATATTGAATCTTCTCTCAAAATAATCGAAAACCTCCGCACTAAAATAGCCAGTCCTGAACTCCGCACCTCATATTTTGCCACAGTACAAAACTACTACGAATTCTACATCGATTTGTTAATGCAACTGCACAAAACTAATCCTAAATCCGGCTATGATACAAAAGCCTTAGAAGCCAGCGAACGTTCGAGGGCTCGCAGCCTCCTAGAACTTCTCCAAGAAAGTAACGCCAACATTCGTGAAGGTATTTCCCCCGATTTACTGCAACAAGAAAAGAGCCTGCAACAGCAACTTGATGCCGTTGAAAAGCAGAGCATCGAAGCCCTCAGTCACCCCAATCCCAACGCCACTAAAATCGATGAAATCGACAAACAGCGACTCTCACTTTTGCAAGAATATCAGCAAATTCAAACCCAAATTCGTAGCGCCAGCCCCCGCTACGCTGCCCTCACCCAACCCCAACCTTTAACGCTGCCAGAAATTCAGAAACAGATTCTCGATGAAAACACTATTTTATTGCAGTATTCCCTCGGCCTAAACCGCAGTTATTTGTGGGTTGTGACATCAACCGCACTAACTAGCTATGAATTACCAAAACGCGCTGACATTGAAACGGCAGCAGTGGCTTTCCGCACCGCTGTCACTAGCCCAACCCAGAGAAATATTCCCCAAAAAGTTGCCCAAGCAAGTGCAAATCTCGGTCAAATAATTTTACAGCCCGCCGCATCCCAATTAGGCAATAAACGCTTATTAATTGTTCCCGACGGCGTGCTGCACTATACCCCTTTCCCGGCGTTAACTATTTCCCAAACCCGGGGACAAAATACCAATGTTTCCTTAATTGCCGAACATGAAATTATTACCCTGCCTTCCGCCTCAACTCTCGCCATTCTCAGGCAAAATTATGGAGATAGAAAACCGCCGGGCCAAACTTTAGCAATTTTAGCCGATCCTGTTTTCAGTCCAGATGATGAAAGAATTAAAGGAAAAATCACCCAAGAAACGACTGAAAAGTTAGAAGCAAATAACCTCGGTTTAAATCGCTCGCTTCGTTCTTCCGAGATAGAATGGCCGCCAAAACGCCTACCATTTACCCGCCAAGAAGCCCAAACAATATCCAGCTTATTCCCCTCAGCTTTTAGCCGTCAAATATTTGATTTTGATGCCAGTCGCACTACTGCTACCGATGGAAATTTAGTCAATTATCAAATCATTCACTTAGCCACCCACGGCCTTGCCAATAGCAAAAATCCCGAACTGTCAGGAATTGTGATGTCGATGGTAGATGACAAAGGCAATCTGGTCAATGGTTTCTTGCGCCTCACGGATATTTTCAACTTGAAACTGGCGGCAAATTTAGTGGTTTTAAGTGCTTGTAAGACGGGAATGGGACAGAATGTTAAAGGCGAAGGAATGGTGGGATTAACGAGGGGTTTTATGTATGCAGGGGCGCAGCGGGTGGCAGTGAGTTTGTGGAGTGTAGATGATGAAGGAACTGCTGTGTTAATGCAAAAGTTTTATCAAAAAATGCAGCAACAAAAGTTAGCGCCGGCGGCAGCTTTGAGGGCGGCGCAGATTGAAATGATGCAGCAGGAAAAATGGAAATCTCCCTATTATTGGGCTGCTTTTACTCTTCAGGGCGAGTGGAAATGATATACACCACTTTTGCTGGTAAGTAAGTACATAACCCTTCTAGGGACAGGGCAATGCCCATTGGTGTCAAGTTAACGTTCAATTGGTAGTCCGATAGTCCGATAGTCCGACAGTCCGACAAGGAATGAATTCCCTGGCGGACTAACGGGTGGGCGGGCTAACAACTTAAGTTGACACCAATGGACCGAAGAGCCCGGAACGGGCATCTTGCCCGTTCCACAAAGAATGAGTTTTCTTGTGGGGTGGGCCGGAAAGCCCGCCCAGAGAAGGGTTTATCGCCCGCTAGCTAAAGCCTCCCGCAATTTGCGGCCCCGCGATTTATCCCGAAGTTCTGGAGTCGCCATCCGCAACACAAAATCCAGCAACCAAGGCGCAATTCGGTGACACCAAACTGCTAGATGACTTTGCCATCCTACCAAGATTTCCGGCGCATCTTTGTGCAATCCCGCGACAAGTGCTAGGGCAACTTTTTCGGGAGTTGTGGGCACTACCCAGCGAAATTGTTCCAAGTCTCGCACCATGTCGGTATCTGTTAGAGATGGCAGCAAAGCTGTGACTCGAACATTGTACTGAGTTAACTCGCTCCGCAAAGCTTGGGTGAATCCCAAAATCGCAAATTTGGTAGCAGAATAAGTCGCCATTGTCGGAGCGGCAATTTTGCCCATTAAGCTGGAAACATTGACGATGGTTCCCTCTTTTTGAGTCGCCATTCGCCGAGCTATCAAGCGGGTAATTGTGTAGGTTCCGAGCAAATTTAAGGCGATTTCTTCCTCGATTAACGGCAGCGGGGAACGCAAGAATGATGCTTGGTGCGCGACGCCTGCACAGTTGACTAGCAGGTGAATCGGGCCGCAATCTCGCCAAGCTTGGGCGATCGCAATATTCACCGCTACTGACTGAGTTAAATCCAAAGCTAACGGCACTACTTCTGTGCCCAAAACATCGATTTCCTCTGCCAGTTCAATTAATTGCTTGCGGTTGCGCGCCACAATCAACAAACGTTTGACTCCTTGTCTCGCTAATTCCAGGGCGATCGATCGCCCAATTCCGCGCGAAGCTCCTGTAACAAGAGCTGTTTTTCCTTGAAGTTGCATAAATTAAACCTTTTGGTTGATGCTCACCGCGGCACGGAGTTATGAGTTGTGAGTTGTGAATTATCAGTTATGAGTTGAATGTTTTGGCGGTAACAACTCATAATTCATAATTGTTGAAAAGGCTATCTTGTTTCGATAGACCTCATTTATTCGTGGGGTTAACTCAAAACTGAAAACTTTTGAATCGCTAACGTGCGCGTGAGTTGAACTAAACTTTTTTGGCTTGCCAGGAATCAGTCAAATATCTGGTCATTTAACCTCATGCAAGCAGACAAACCTGAGATGGGCAAGCCTAGTCGGGAAGCATGGACAAGCGGGCTTGATTACCGCTTTTTCTTCAGTCCGCAGAGGCGGAATTTGCCTGTGTAGCCGTGAATTTATTCGCCGGGAATTTGTTTTCTTCAGTCCGCAGAGGCGGACTTTGCCTGTGTAGCCGCGAATTTATTCGCCGGGAATATTCGCCGGGATTAGTTATTCGCCAGGGCTTAATTACCCCTTTTTTTTGTCCGCAGAGGCAGACGATATCCTGTGCAATCGCGACTTAAAATCGCCGGGGATTCGTGCGAATTGGCACAGGATAATTGAGCAATGCAGATTATCAATTCCACACCTCCTAGATATGAGAATTTCCTATCTACACACACCTTAACAACTAGAAGTTAAAGCGGCAACAATTTTTAATAAATCTTCCGCAACACTTCTTTACACAATTCTCATACGGCAGATTTCCAAGTGCCGTGAAAGCCCAAAGGTACGACACCGGGCAATTCTAGCTTGCAAACAGGTTCGCGGGAAAGTCCGTCGCTGTCAAATATCCAGACTTCGCTGCTGTCAGAATTGCCGTCATAAATAACTGTTACTATCCAACCTTTCTCCGACGAAATATCTGGAACGTAGATGGGCTCTGCGGGATAGCGATTTTCGCCCAAGTCGGCAATTGTGAGATTGCGGGTTTGCGTGTCCAAACGGGCGATCGCGCCGTAACGTTCCGGTACAATATCAACATCAGGGCGATACATTGCCAGATAAATATATCGCGAGTCTTGCCCTATTTCTGAAGCAGGTACCGTGGGAAACTCGCACGGTTGATCCAGCAATTCTTCGGCTGCTGTCACTTGGCCAGTTTGAGGATTTAGACACACCCGCCACAGAGTCCCCTCCGCATCGGTGCGAGTTTCGCCCGTCGCTACTTCTTTCAGCCGCTGATTAGTTTGAAAGTCAGCGAAGCGCACAAAATCTACAGCCACCGAACCATCTTCCTTCACAAAACCGTTAGCAAAATGCCACTGGAACCAAGGTTCTGTTTCGCCGCGACTAACTAAAGAGAGAGTTTCTGAGTCAAAAACTAATATC
The DNA here is from genome assembly GCF_036701435.1 of Microcoleus sp. Pol12A5. Taxonomy (NCBI): domain Bacteria; kingdom Bacillati; phylum Cyanobacteriota; class Cyanophyceae; order Oscillatoriales; family Microcoleaceae; genus Microcoleus; species Microcoleus sp. Pol12A5. Next base: position 28,601 of record NZ_JAUBQU010000045.1, on the reverse strand, counting down.
TGAGTACCTAACTCCGGTTTCCACTTAAAGGACTCGCTATAACTGCTAATTCCCGTTAACAATGGCAAAAAATTGACTTGCACCGGCGGGATAAAAAATATCAGATACTTTTCCGCAAAAACAAAATCGTGGAGCGCGTAAATTCCATCTAAAGCAACTGTTGATTGTTGCACGATTTTCCCAGTAAAATCGCTTTTATACAGATTCAACTTTGTAGTCGCACCGTTGGTAATTCCAAAGTTGAAAATATTGCCGGTAATCGGGTCGCGCTTGCAGTGAGCAGAATAAACAAATTTACTATCTAAAGTGCCTAAATCGTCCGTTCCCTGAGTTTCCAGGGTTTGCAAATCGAGGCGGTGAGGCGGGCCACCTTCCCACAATGCCAAAAGGCGATCGGGCAAAGCTAAAACAGAAGTATTGGCCGAATTTTTAACAGTTTTAGTCCACCGCAACCAAACAGGGCCCGGTGCTGTCATGCCATAATTACTGTAGAGAAATTTATCAGCTTTTTCTTCAGCTAGATATCCCGCTGTTTGCACGTAGCGATAAACAGCCGTAGCACCGACATCGGTAAAATGTACTGCCAAAATTGCACCGTCGCCATCAAACCAGTGTCCCGCAGCAACACCGCCACGTTCCAAACGTCCGGGCCCGTTGCGGTAGAGACTGCCGCGCAATCCTGCGGGAATTTTACCGCTTTTAACGGATAACTGAGTCAGCGGAAATTCCGCAGCCGGACGGGCTAAAGCTTGAGCCCAGGATTTTTTAGGTGAGATTTTAGTGTCTGTTTTCATTTGAAACTGGCAATTTTCAACTGATATTGCAGAAATTTTCCTTTACAATTATAGCAAAAATCATCTATAACAGTGCTCGCGTGATCCATTCATCAAGGAATGAACAATTCTTCAATCCCCCAATCTAAAATCTAAAATCTAAAATCTAAAATCTCAACCTGTACCTCACTTAATCGAACAAGGGTATAACACCTATGACTCTCCGCCGCCGTGCTCTGCTGACAACTTTTGGGCTGACTGCTATTGGTACTCAGCTTGTGCCGTTAGCAAAGCCCTCGAAGAGGATCGCCCAAATCAACCTATCTCCCAAAAGTGCGATCGTGAAGCCGCGCCGCCTGCAAGTTGGCGATACTATAGCTTTAATCAATCCTGCCGCTTTCAACTATAAAAAAGAAATAGAGGATTTTTTTAAAGTTATCGAAAAGCTGGGATTAAAAGTTAAACTTGGAGAGCATTTTTACGATCGCTACGGCTATTTAGCGGGCAAGGATGCCGATCGCGCCGCCGATGTCAACGCAGCCTTTGCCGATGACTCAGTGCGAGCTATTTTTACCGGGATGGGCGGCTGGGGCTGCGGTCGGATCTTGTCGCTCCTGGATTACAATATGATCGGCAACAACCCCAAAATTATCATGGGATTTAGCGATATTACTGCGCTGTTGTTGGCGATTTATGCTAAAACTAATATAGTTACTTTTCACGGCCCTTTAGGTGCATCAAGTTGGAGTCCCTTTACAGTGGATTACGTCAAAAAAGTTTTGTTTGACGGAGGTTCTGTGACGATGCAAAACTCCCAAAGCGTGCAAGTTCAAACAATCGGGCGGGGCACAGCTAGGGGCACACTAATCGGCGGCAATTTATCAGTAATAGCAGCAATGGTGGGTTCTGCATATTTACCGCAGTGGGAAAACAGTATTTTGTTTGTTGAGGAAGTTGGCGAAGAAGTTTATCGCATCGATAGAATGTTGACGCAGCTTAAATTAGCGGGCATTCTCGATAAAATATCAGGTTTTATTTTCGGACAGTGTACCAAGTGCGAAGCTGAAAAACCCCAAGAGTCCCTAACCTTACCTCAAGTATTGTCCGACCACATTCGCCCTTTGAAGATTCCGGCGTGGTACGGTTCAATGGTGGGACACATCCGGGAACAGTTCACTTTGCCGATCGGTCAAGAAGTCGAAATCGACGCTGACTCTGGTACAATTAAATTGTTAGAATCCGCTGTCAGCTAAATCTTAAACTATTCTGGATATTACCGAGGCAGAGCCTCCGGATCTGGGTTCCCAGGCAGAGCCAGGGAACGAGAAATAAATTTAACACAAAATCTGAAATATCGTGAAAAAAACCGCACAATTAATTAAACCCTTAACAGTAATAATTTTGACAATTTTTTGCCTGTTGCCGCTCAATGCCTGTGCAGCAAGTAAAACCGCAGATGGCGACGCCATTTACCAGCAGCGAACAGTGCACAATCCCGACGGAATCGGCAAATTTTACATGGGTAGAGAAATTGCCCAAGTCATGGGATATCAAGGCGCTGGTTGGCTGGAAAGACCGTCTCGCGGCATGGAAGAAAAATCAGCTCGATTAGTGAACAATCTCGATTTAAAACCAACCGATATTGTCGCCGACATTGGAGCGGGAACGGGATATTTTAGCTTTCGCATCGCTCCCTTAGTTCCAGAAGGAAAGGTTTTGGCAGTTGACGTGCAGCCGGAAATGATTAATTTTATTAAATTGAATAAACAAGAAAAAAATATTGCTAACGTTGAGCCAGTTTTGGGAAGTATAGACAATCCTAATTTGCCGGAAAACAGCGTTGATTTAGTTGTGATGGTCGATGCTTATCACGAATTTGCATATCCCAGAGAAATGATGCAAGGAATTGTGAAAGCACTCAAACCGGGAGGCCGCACGGTATCGATCGAGTATCGAGGCGAAAACCCGATGATTCCCATTAAAGGTTTGCACAAAATGACGCAGAAGCAGGTGAAAAAAGAAATGGCAGCCGTCGGTTTAGTATGGAAAGAGACAAAAGATATGTTGCCCCAGCAGCATTTGATGGTGTTTGAGAAACCATCTCAAATTTAGCAGCCAAACAGAGCGATTGTGTACCATTTTTACTCATTTTTGTCAAGGTACAAAAGACGTATTTTTGAGGCTCGCGATCGCTCGGTCAAACATACTAAGCCTTAAGTAACCCTTAAGATAGACATTTTACTAAAAATACCATTTACAATTAAAAATTGATAACCCAGAGGCGCTTCTTTCATTTTTCAAGCGAAGAAGTGTCGCTATTAAGAAGTACCAGCGTGAACATTCCAAGTTCCATCCTCACCATGCTCGCCGGCATCGTAGTGACTCTGATCAGTCTCTGGTACGGGCAGAATCACGGTTTGATGCCGATCGCCGCCTCTGACGAAGCATCCGACATAGACGCACTTTTCAATACAATGATGACCATTTCCACTGGATTATTTATCATGGTCCAGGGAGTGCTAATCTTTGCTGCAATTAAATATCGCCGCCGTCAAGGAGACAACACAGACGGGCCGCCTTGGCATGACAACTTTCCCTTAGAAATTCTTTGGACAGCCGTGCCGGCGGTGATTATTTTAGGAATCGGAGTCTACAGTTTTGAGATTTACAACTCAATGGGAGGCCTCGATCCGATGGGTAATCACGACCACGGCACCATGCAAGCGCACTCTAAAATGCGGGGAAGTGCGATCGCAGCCACACTCTCAGATACACCCCAAAACGCCCCTCAAATTCCGTCTCAAAAACTTGTTGCTTTAGGCGTAGGCGCTTCCCCAGAAAATGAAGACAAACCAGCAGACTTAGTTGTAAATGTCACAGGTTTGCAGTACGCCTGGATTTTTAGCTATCCAGAAAGCGGCGTTAGTTCTGGCGAACTGCATATGCCACTCAACCGCGACGTACAGCTAAATATCTCAGCTCAAGACGTGCTGCACGCATTTTGGCTGCCAGAATTTCGCCTCAAACAAGATGCAATTCCCGGGCGGCCGAGCGAACTGAGATTTACACCAACTAAAACCGGCGAATACCGGGTTGTTTGTGCTGAATTGTGCGGCAGTTATCACGGAGCGATGAAAGCTGTAGCAGTCGTTCACACGCCAGAAGAATTCGACACTTGGCTGCAAAGCCAGCAAGTTGCTAGCAGTCAAAACTTAGAGCAAGCAGTTGCAGTCAATCCTGGGGAATTGTCAGACGGTGAATTTTTGGCTCCCTACGTCAGGGAAATAAAAATTAATTCCGAAACCCTAGAACAACTTCACCCAACTCATCACTAAAAATAGTCATTAGTTCCTGGCACTGAATCTTTGATCCTGAGCTAATAACTAATGACTAATAACTAATGACTAATAACTATGACACAAGCACAGTTCCAAGAAAGTGCCAACACTGAGGCTCGCGGAACAGCGCCCGCCGATAGACATTGGCGCGACTACTTCACTTTTAATACCGACCACAAAGTCATCGGTATTCAATACCTGGTAACAACATTTATTTTCTATCTAATCGGCGGCGTGATGGCAACTTTGGTGCGAACAGAACTCGCTACCCCCGACGCCGATTTTGTCACCCCCGAACTCTACAACAGTTTATTTACTGTTCACGCCACGGTGATGATATTCCTGTGGATTGTACCCGCCGGAGCCGGATTTGCTAACTTTTTAATCCCCTTAATGATAGGGGCACAAGACATGGCATTTCCCAGGCTGAATGCCGTTGCCTTTTGGCTGATTCCCGTAGGCGGCGTGTTGCTGTTGAGCAGTTTTTTGGTGGGAGCTCCGCAGGCGGGTTGGACTTCCTATCCGCCTTTGAGCTTAGTTACTGCTCAAGCGGGGGAAGAAATTTGGATTCTCAGCGTTTTGATTCTGGGAACTTCTTCGATTTTGGGGGCGGTTAATTTTGCCGTTACCATCTTTACCATGCGCGTTCCGAGCATGAGTCTCAATGAAATGCCTTTGTTTTGCTGGGCGATGATTGCGACTTCAGCTCTGACTTTGATTGCTACTCCAGTGTTAGCCGCAGCTTTGATTTTGCTGTCGTTTGACTTGTTAGCAGGAACGGCATTTTTTAACCCCACAGGCAACGGCGATCCCATCGTCTACCAGCATTTATTCTGGTTTTATTCGCACCCGGCAGTTTACATTATGATTATGCCCTTTTTCGGGGTGATTTCAGAAGTTTTGCCGGTGCATTCCCGCAAGCCAATTTTTGGTTATTTGGCGATCGCATATTCCAGTCTCGCGATCAGCTTTTTGGGCTTGATCGTGTGGGCGCACCATATGTTTACCAGCGGCACTCCCGGCTGGCTGCGGATGTTTTTTATGATCACGACTATGATCATCGCCGTACCAACTGGGATTAAAATATTTAGCTGGTTGGCAACTATTTGGGGAGGAAAACTCCGGCTTGTCAGCGCCATGCTATTTGGGATGGGTTTTATCTCAACATTTGTGCTCGGCGGCATCACCGGGATCATGGTGGCTTCCGTACCTTTCGACATTCACGTTCACGACACTTATTTTGTCGTCGCTCACCTGCACTACGTGCTATTTGGCGGCTCAGTGTTTGGAATTTACGCTGCTTTTTACCACTGGTTCCCCAAAATGACGGGGCGGATGATTAATGAATTTTGGGGTAGAGTTCACTTTGTTTTAACCTATGTTGGCTTTACTGTAACTTTCTTGCCGATGCACGCTTTGGGGATGCAAGGAATGCCTCGGCGGGTGGCAATGTACGACCCAAAATTTACCACAATTAATGTCATTTGTACTGTAGGTGCTTATATGCTGGCAGTGTCTACAATCCCGTTTATCATTAATGTGATTTGGAGCTGGAGGTACGGCCCGAAAGCAGGTGACAATCCTTGGCAAGCTTTGAGTTTGGAATGGATGACGACTTCGCCGCCCCCCATCGAAAATTTTGAAGGAGTGCCGGTATTGGCAACGGGGCCCTACGATTACGGCATGGAAAAAATTCAGCATACTGGGGAACGTCTCAGGCTCAAGCTGAGGGAAAATGCCACCCGCAACGCCCAGAAAACAGGTATTCCTATTGCGGAGGCTCAAGCTTCAACTTTCTTGGGCCGTACTGCAACTTTGGTCGCTCCTGAATCAGAGGTAAATGCTGATTCTCCTGCTGATGAAAGTCAAGATGGCGAATAGTTATTAGTCATCAGTCATCATTTATTAGTCAAAAGTCATTAGTCATTAGTTATTAGTTATTGTGCGTTGCAATATCAGAACTTGGGACAAATGACTTTTGATAGTAACAGCACACCAGCGATGTAGGGATAAAAAATTTCCCCTCTTGCTTCTTCCCTCTTCCTTCAACATCCATTACCAACTAGCAATTTATTATGCAAATTCCAGCGATCGATCCGACAAAAACAGCCCTAAATTACCATCACGAGGGCGAAGTAGAAGCACACGGTGTCGAGCATCCCGACCACCGAATGTTAGGTGTAATTGTGTTCCTGTGCGCTGAAGGCATGATATTTTTCGGTATGTTTGCCGCGTATTTGATTTATCGGGCGATGGCGCCCGTGTGGCCTCCTGAAGGTACCCCGGAGCGAGAGTTATTGCTGCCGGGAATCAATACGATAATTCTGATTGCTAGCAGTTTTGTGATTCACAATGCGGATACTGCAATCAAAAAGAATGATGCCGCCGGAATGCGGAATTGGTTGCTCGTAACTATTGCTATGGGCGCAGTTTTCTTGTTCGGTCAAGTTTACGAATACACTCATTTAGAGTTTGGCTTGACGACGAATTTGTATGCCAGTTGCTTTTACGTTTTGACTGCTTTTCACGGCTTGCACGTTACCTTGGGAGTGCTGTTGATGGTGGCGGTGGTGTGGCGATCGCGCGCGCAAGGCCATTATTCTAGCGAGCACCACTTTGGAATCGAAGCGACTGAGATTTACTGGCACTTTGTGGATGTGATTTGGATTGTTTTGTTTCTGTTACTGTATATTTTGTGATCCCAGAGGCTTTTCGACCTCTGCCACAAGAGATTTGTAAGACCCCCAATTGGGGGTTTTTTTATTGTTTGGAGAGTGCGATCGAGCTTCATTCACATGAATCAAAGCCGATCGCGCTAAACTAAAAGTAGCAATTCTCTTATCCAGCAGCATTGAGAAAATTATGCAGTGCGAATTGTGCGATCGACAAATGGAAGCATTAACCGCCCATCACCTCACCCCCAAACAAAACACCAAGCGGAAAAACGAAGCTCCCAGCCCGACAATCGACATTTGCTCAGCCTGTCACCGCCAGATTCACTCTCTATTTGACAACAAACACCTCGCCCAAGAGCTCAATACCCTGGAAAAGCTCAAAAATAACCCAGAACTCCAGAAATTTGTCTCTTGGATTAAGAAACAAAAAACCGACAAACGCATTCAAGTACGCGGCAAAAAAGCTCGATCGTAGGGCGAGAAATTAGGTATATAGTCCTGGACGCAGTTACTATCTGAAGCCCAGTTTCTTGATTAATTTTTCCTTCCCTAAGCCAAAATTTTCCATAGAAACCCGGTTTGTTTGCGTAAATCCTAGTATAGTGATTTACTTATTGGTAACAAGCTGCCAACAATTATTATGAACCTCACCTCCCTCGAACTCGCAAAAGACCGAGCGCGCATCTTCAAAAACTACCTCCAAATGGAAATAGATGCCCAAGCTAACATAAACAAACTAGCTTTTTTAGACAGGGGCATTGAAAAATCCCCTTACCAACAAGAAATTAAAAACTATCCCGATTATCTCAAACAGAAACCAGACGGCTTAAAAGTAATTAGCTCTATTCCCGGCCCCAATAATCCCCTCAAACCTACCCCGTTTCCCAGCCTGGGAGAACTACCTCAAATTAACTCTCAAGCTTTAAATTTTTTGCACGCAGATATTAAGGAAGCCTGCGTTTGTATTGGTACTTTTGTAGACGGCAAAATTCAGGCACAGTGGCTGGGAAAAAACGCGCTTACCAATGCTGAGCAGTGGAGTGCCACTAAAATTATCGCACTCCTTAATATCGTCAGTCAAATAAATAGCAAATATCCCGACTGCGACATTGACAACTGCGTTGTTAGAGATGGCAACGGGCTAAGACACGATTTTTACTTTTATGATGTAGCAAAAGACATGATTAGCTATGCCTCAAATATAGCAAGTTCAAACTCCTTAGCCGCGATGTTCAAACGCTTCGATACTCGCATAGGACTAGAGCAATGGCTGAAGAGCGCTACTGGCAATAACGACCTAATTTTTCGCGGCGATTACGGAGAAAATCCTTATGTCAACAACCCAAAAATCTTCGATCTCACCAAAAAACAAGTGCTGCTAAGTGCCGCAGTAAACAGCACCAAACAAAAAAATTCCGTATCTGCTTATGACTTGACCAGGCTGATTTCTATGTTAGGATGGCACTTCCACATCGAACAGCGATCGCGCCTGAAAGGATCTCAGTGGAACAGCCTAGAAAGCATTGTCAGAGCAATGGGACATGACAGCGCTCGATATGTGGACGTAGCAATTAAAACTTTGGGGATGGATAGCCTGATCACTTCTCCAGTAATTATCTCAAAATTGGGTTACGGACTGAGCTCGATCAGGGGAACCCTAGAAACAGTTTATGTGGCTTTAGTGCGGTTTGTTGACGAACGGCCGAAGGCGGCGGGAAAGCCGGCAAAACTCAGAACTTTAGCCATGACTTTGCGGGCAGAAAAACCTGTAGGCGGTTCCAGCAGTGTCGATCGCTTGGCGATCGAACTCGACGCCAGATTTTGCGCCGAAGTCACGGAAATTCTCCGCCGATTGTTTGCGGAAGAATTTTAAAGGCGGGCGATCGACTAATGAGAGAGTCGGTGAAACTTGCGGTAAAGCATCCTGTTCACCGGCTTTCCCTCCCGCAAATGTTGCTCAGTTATTGCCGCAACTTCCTCCTGACAAACACCGCTGTACCAAACCTCTTCTGGCAGCACCAACACCATCGGCCCGTTGCCACACTGTCCCAAACAACTGCTAGCAACAACTTCAACTTCTGAGGGCGACAATTTCTGAAATGCTGCCAGTATCTTTGCTGAATTTTGCTTGCGACAAGTGCGGTTTTGGCAAACAAGAACTCGCCTAGAAGATTCAATCATTTTCATATTTTTTACTTGACATTCTGGTACATATATGCTATTTTTTATCATGGGAATAAGTGTGGCCATATATGCCCAAATTTTAAGGTGCGCCGCAACGCACCCTACGATTAATCTGGTGACAACCCTTTAGAAGCCAACCATTGTCGATCGAACAAACGCGACTGATACCGAGCCCCACCGTCGCAGAGTACCGTAACAATCGTATGTCCTGGCCCCATTTGCTTCGCCAAAGCCAAAGCCGCCCCTACATTAATCCCTACAGAACCGCCCATAAACAGCCCTTCTTTCCTCAGCAGTTGGTAAATCACCCGAACAGCTTCAGTATCGTCAATTTGAATGGCATCGTCTACCGGGGCATTCTCCATATTTCCAGTCACGCGAGTGGTGCCAATTCCCTCAGTAATCGAACTGCCTTCAGTCTTAATTTCCCCAGTTTTGAAATAACTGTAAAGCCCGCTGCCCATCGGGTCTGCCAAGACAATTCTCACAGCAGGATTTTTTTCTTTCAAAAACATTCCTACGCCAGCAAAAGTTCCCCCAGTACCCGTTGCGGCTACCCAAGCATCAATTTTCCCGTTTGTTTGTTCCCAAATTTCCGGGCCCGTTGTCTCGTAATGAGCTCGGCGATTGGCTAAATTGTCAAACTGATTTGCCCAGACAGCATTCTCCATTTCCGCAGCCAATCTTCCCGACAATTTGACATAATTATTCGGGTCTTTGTAAGGAACAGCGGGGACAGTCCGAACTTCAGCGCCCAAGGTTTTCAAAGCATCGATTTTTTCTTGAGATTGGTTATCGGGAATCACAATCAAACATTTGTAACCTTTAGCGTTGCAAATGTGCGCCAAACCGATGCCAGTATTGCCGGCAGTGCCTTCAACAACGGTGCCGCCCGGTTTCAGCAAGCCTTTTTCTTCTGCGTCTTTGATGATGTATAAAGCAGCCCTATCTTTAACGGAACCGCCGGGATTTAGAAACTCTGCTTTGCCGAGAATTTCGCAGCCAGTTTCATCGCTGAAGCTGTTTAAACGAATTAGTGGTGTGTTGCCGATTGTGCCTACAAAGCCATTTTTAATATCCATATTTTTTGCGTGTGTGTATCCTATGATTAATTTTTACAATAAGTTGATATTTATTGCTACCACTTTTACCAAATCTTGCTCATATTAAGTATGAATCCGGGCAAAACGGGGTCGCCGCTGACTGTCGCGGGATTCTCCAAACATTCCTCTGGCAAAGCAGGACGGTAAATATAAACTCTGCGATTTTTGCGGTCAATTAACCAGCCTAACTGCACTCCGGGTTCTCTCATATATTCTTGCATTTTGTCTTGCAATGGCTTGAGATTGTCAGAAGCAGACCTCAGTTCTACTACAAAATCCGGGCAAATCGGGGCAAACTTTTGCTTTTGTTCTGGTGACAAAGCATTCCACCGTTCCAGTTTAATCCACGAGGCATCTGGAGACTTGTCACCCATTGAAAGCTTAAATCCCGTACTGGAGTCAAAACAGATACCAGTTCCATCTTGCCCGGCCCAAATATACAACTCTCCAAACACGCTACCGCTGCGATTTCCCGTCTCCGAACCAGTAGGGGGCATAATTAGCAATTCTCCCGATTTGTTGCGTTCAATGCGTAATTCACTATTGATTTGACAGAACTCGAAAAACTCGTCGTCTGTCATTTGCAATTTGGGCGGTACTCGCAACACAATTGTTGATGAGAGCATTTTGCCTTTCCTCAAATCTAAAGTATTTACAAAAGATTGCACAATCTCTTTATTTGTAGTGAAGACTTTAGTCCTCAAAAATCCGGATTAAGGACTCAAGTCCTAACTACAAGCTGGTTTGACGCGCGAATTATAGAGGTAAGGTGTGCACTGCACACCTTACATAATTAGGTTCTGCCTCCAGGAATGTTAAACCTATTTATTCGGCTGAGGAGTCATCCGCAAATAAGGCTTAATCGGCGTATAACCTTTAGGAAATTTCTCTTCCAACTCTTTCGGGTCGGTAATCGAAGGTACGATTACGCAATCGTCGCCGTCTTTCCAATCAACTGGAGTCGCAACGCTGTATTTGTCCGTAAGTTGCAAGGAATCAATTACTCGCAAAATTTCATTAAAATTCCGACCAGTGCTAGCAGGATAAGTAATGCTCAAACGCAATTTCTTTTCCGGGTCAATAACAAAAACTGTGCGGATTGTTAAGTTGTTTAGCGAGTTAGGATGGATCATGTCGTAAATGTCGGAGACTTTACGATCGCCATCTGCTAAAATCGGATAATTGAGGGTGACATTCTGAGTTTCCTCAATATCTTTAATCCAGCCCATGTGAGAATCCACATCATCGACGCTGAGGGCAATGGTTTTGACGCCCCGCTTTTCAAATTCAGACTTGAGACGGGCCACTGCACCGAGTTCTGTGGTGCAAACTGGAGTATAGTCTTTCGGGTGAGAAAACAACACGACCCAGCTATCCCCAGCCCAGTCGTAGAAATTGATTTCCCCTTCAGACGAAGCTTGGGTAAAGTTGGGAACTGTATCGCCTAATCGCAGAGTCATAACTGATTTCCTCTAATTTTATTTAAGGACTGTTCCTTATCATGCCATAATTGCCCGGTTTCTCGATCGAGCTGTAAAGGATTCTAAACTTTTTGGTCGATCGATCGGCAATTCCACTACTCTAATGTATGTGTGGCTTCTAACGCTAAATTTTCTTGCTATGCTTTACTTTTTGCTTAAGGCAATACAGCCTATTTTAGTCCCGCTGTGTTTTGTGTCCGCCTGGGGCTTAGTTTTTTTGCTATGTTTGAGTGTCGGGCGTACAGTCACCGACTCCCTGCGTCGAGCTCAGCGGATGCACCAAATCCCTTGTGCTAACTGCGTATTTTTCACCGGCGACTACCACCTCAAGTGTCCCGTTCAGCCTACTATAGCTTTATCTGAAGATGCGATCGACTGTCCTGATTATCGATCGCATTCGGGAATTTACGGTTAAAAAATCCGGCCGCCGCTTTACATATTTCTTAACATCTCTTGCTCTTTCAATTAAAATTAAGTTGTGGTAAAGAGATTTTTAGGAGTGTGGAAAGAATGCTCATTCAAAAGCTAAATGCCTGCGACGAGTTTATTGCTGGCGACGGTACTCAACTGCGAGAATTGCTGCATCCAGACAAACAATCTGTAGATTTGCGTTACAGTTTAGCCCACGCCACTTTGCCACCGGGACAAACTTCTGCGCTGCACTCCCTGACGACTTCTGAAGTTTACTACATCCTCAGCGGCGTTGGAGAAATGCACATCGACGACGAAAATCAATTCGTGGAAGCCGGAGATGCAGTTTATATTCCCCCAAACGCCAAGCAGTTTATTTACAACTGCGGCACAGAGCCGCTAATATTTATTTGTATCGTCGATCCGGCGTGGCGAAAGGAAGACGAGACAATTTTCCAGTAATTTTCTAGTGTTTATCCTTTTAGGCTCGTTACCCGGCTCTGCCCGGTAACGCCTATCTAAAAGCTCTGCCTCTACTGAAAAAAACATCACAAACGGAAAATCTCTTTTAACAACAACAGCACCCAGCCATATGTACCGAGTGATTTCCTCTTTTTTCAACTTCGATGTGGAGTTGCAATAATCCTCTGATTCAGTTGCATTGCTCCCCTCTAATTAGTTGAGGAAGTGTCAGCTTTGTTGGTGGGTGCTGCTATTGGTTGTTAATGAGACAGATGTGAGATTAAACAGCGTTTTTACTCCTTAGATTCTATTGTGAACTTCGCTGTGGTATCTAGAGGTTGTATCTGTCAGAGAAGCTTTTTGTTCGCTTCATATTATTAATTTAGCACCTTCTTCTAGAACCGCAAGTACCTGCAACTAAACTTTACATTTTTAGAAGTAAGGGCGGATAATTATGAAGTTAAATTAAGCATTGAGCTTTCTAACTGCTCAGCTAAAATAGTAGAGTTGGGCTGTGCTTGCTGCTGCGAGAAACGGCATAATATTTGTATGAAAACAACCAAACTCATCAAACTGTGCGCCTTATCGGTCGGTATCTTCCTGCTGTGCAGCAGTGTAGTGACAGCGCAAACGACGGCGAACCCTCAACCTGGGCAAACTTACACTAACCAGGAGATTCTGCAACAGTTGGTGAAGGCGAAAGTCGTGTATCTGGGAGAAACCCACGATAGCGCAGAAGACCACCAAGCTCAACTAAAGATTATCCGAGAAATGCAGCGGCAAAATCGGAAAATTGCGATCGCGATGGAAATGTTTCAGCGTCCATTTCAAAGTGCGATCGACAACTACTTAGCAGGTAAACTGACCCAAGAGCAATTAGTCGAGCAAACAGAGTACGATCGCAGATGGCGCTTTCCCTGGGAATCTTACGCCCCCATTTTGCGGTTTGCCAAAGAAAATCAACTACCCGTCCTCGCCTTAAATACACCCTCCGAAGTAACGAGAAAAGTTGCCAGTCAAGGTTTAGAAAGCCTCACAGCAGAGGAAAAAAAGCACATTCCGCCAATATCCGAAATTCGCACCGACAACACCGAATATCGGCAACTGCTGCTAGAAGTTTACCAGCAACACCAAAAGGCAGAACAGGGAAATAGTACGGCTTTTGAAAGATTTTTGCAAGCCCAAGTTTTGTGGGACGAAACTATGGCGGAAAAAATAGCTGAATTTGTCAAAGCAAACCCTGACTATCAAGTTGTGGTGTTGGCGGGTAAAGGACACATTATTTACGGTTACGGCATTCCCAGTCGCGTCGAGAGGCGTTTGGGGGTCGGGAATGTAAAAATGCGATCGGTTTTATTAAATTCCAGTGACAATCCTGCTTTATCGGCAGATAAACCCATTGCTGACTTTGTTTGGAATCACTCGAAATAGTACAATTATACGCGCAAGCAATAATCAGGAAAAAATCAATGACAAACAGACCAAAAATTCTCGCATTTGCCGGAAGTACCCGCGAAGCATCCTATAACAAACTGCTGGTAAAAGTTGCGGCGGCTGGGGCTACGGCGGCGGGTGCAGAAGTTACTTATGTAGATTTGCGCGATTTGCCGATGCCGCTATTTGACGAAGATTTGGAAGCAAAAGAGGGAATGCCAGAAAATGCCCGCAAATTGAAGGAATTGATGGTAGGGCATGACGGGTTTTTGATAGCTTCCCCTGAATATAACAGTTCAATTACGCCTGTGTTGAAAAATGCGATCGATTGGGTATCGCGCCCAGCACCGGGTGAACCGGGATTGGTGGCATTTACTGGCAAAGTAGCGGTAATTATGAGTGCTTCCCCAGGCGGAATTGGAGGTTTGCGGGGATTAGTGCATTTGCGAGCGATCCTGGGGAATATTAACGTATTGGTGCTCCCGGATCAGAAAGCAATTCCCCAAGCTTTTGAAGCATTTAATGCTGACGGTACGATGAAAGATCCCAAACAGCAGGACGCTGTTGAAAATCTCGGTGCTAAGTTGTCTAATGTGCTGTCGAAATTAATCGCCTGAAGCAATAAATTCATTTTGTAGTAGGGACACAGAAATATTGTGTCCCTAATCCTAGTATCTGTTATTCCGCTGGCTGCATCAAGTGCGATCGCGTCGCAAAATTGCTACGCTCATAGTTAATTGGCTGTTATTCTCACCCCCAAATTAACATGACATTCACCACATACCCAAAATCAGCACCTCCTAAAACCAGCAGCCCGGCTTGAGAATTGCACTTAGAAAATCATCACTCTCGTGAATCCCTGAAATTGTAATATCGAGATTAGTTCGATCGCAAACCGCATAATTTTCTGAGTTTCTTCCCAGGTTTATTCTTGTATATTCCCACAGGTTAACTCTTCGGCATAGCCAATATGCCACTCATCTACTTTTTCCAACACCGCAGAAAATCTCTTTACCCTTGTGCCTCTACTTGAAAACGGGTATAATTTTATTTCCTAGAGATAATACGTAGTGGAAAACTTACCACAAATTGTACCATAACCGCATCACCCGATCGACGTAAAACAAAACCACCCGATCGCAGATTGGCAGAAATAGACAAGAGTAGGCATACTTGAACCATCGGTCATCGGTCGGTATATTTCTTCCAAACAGCACGGCAGGCGTGGGAGACTCCTCCGTCACGCCTGCCCTGCAGTTTTATTTAATAATTGTTCGATTTCCTACGGCATAGCTTCACTTCACCTAAATTACCCCATTTTTTTCTTCTTCCAAGCCTCCACAAACGGCACAAACACCGACACCAACTCCTGCCTGTTCACCACCAAAGTCGGATAAGAAACTCTCCCGTAATTCTTCCCCACTTCCAGCGGAAAAATCCCCTGGGATTCCAGCGGTAGCCAAACGGCACCCGCCGCCTTCACAATTACCCAACTCCCCGCAATATCCCAAATTTTCGGAGTCGCTTCCACCCCTCCCAACACCGCACCCGAAGCCACAGTCAAAAAATTGTAACTAGCCATACCCAACATCCGAACTTTACTCGGAAGATGAGGCCCCATTCCCACACTCCGCGAACACAAATTAAAAAAATGATTCCCGCTCATTTTATCCGCACTCGGCCGAATTTGCTGCCCGTTTAAAAAAGCACCTTGAGTCATATTGTCAAACACGCCGCCCGCCAAATCAGGTGCATAAAAACCGTGAAAAGACTGATTAATTGGCGGCAAATGCACGCAGCCAAAAACCGGAGTTCCGCGATACAACAAACCCAAAGAAATACCCCAAATCGGAATTCCCCTAGCAAAATTAGTTGTACCATCCAAAGGATCGACAACCCAACACCATTCTGTATCGGGAAAAACTTGTTCTCCTTCCTCGCTCAAAATGCCGTGACTGGGGAAAGCAGATGCGATCGCACTTCTAATTTCTGCATCAGCCCACTTATCGGATTTCGTCACCAAACTCCCGTCATCCTTTTCATCCGCTTGCGCGGAACCGAAATCTTGCAGCAACTGCTGTCCGACTCTCTCGACAGTAACCCGTGCAAAACTTAAAATAGAATCCCAAAAATTAGTCATTAGTTATTCGTTATTCGTTATTGATTATTGGAACTAACAACTGTCACAAGCCACCGACTAACTGACAAAGCCTTAGTCTAATTCATTTTCAAGAATAGTAGCGATCGCACTTTTAGCATTATCCTGAAACTCCTCAACATCCACCCTACCCAACAACCAAACAGCCAGAATCATACCCACTGCAGGCACAGCAAACACCAACCCATAAGCCAACATCGGCACCCCAAACAAACTCCTGCCCAAATCCAAAATAGCACCGCCGCTAACGGTTGCCATACCCCGCGCCATCGCCTGCGACAAACCCCAAGCGCCAATAAAAGTGCCAGCAGTTTCTGCAGCAGTCAAATCCAACATCAAACTCAGCGCCCCCGTCGTCGTAATACCCGAAGCTAAACCAAACAACATTAAAGCCGACTTAAACACAATTGGATTTCCTGTAAATCCAGATAAAATAATTAAACCAAAACAAGCAGCCACCGACAAACAGCCCAACCTAATCGTATTTTGCTTGCCGAGGCGCGGTACAATAAAAAAACCAGTTGTACTCAAACCGATCAGAGTACCAGTACCGTAAATAGCATTCAAGCGAGTAGTTTCCCAAATCGGCATCTTAAAAATTTCCCCGCCGTAAGGTTCCAATACTGCATCCTGCATAAACAAGCAAATTGTCATAATCAGCAGGAAAGTAAAAAACAAACCGGTTTGGCGACTAGCAGTCAAAATCCGCAGCGCACTTCCCAAAGTAATTTTATCTTCTCGATTCACTGCGGACGATCGCACCCCGTACCGCGAATACTTTTTCTCAACTCCAAAAGTCGCAATTCCCACCAACAGCAAAACAACCGCCGGCACTTTCACAAACAAACCATTAATCGAAGCCTGCAACACTTCCCGCGACACATCCCCATCAATTTGCTTCAGCAAACCGCTGCTAACAATCGCCCCGATAATAATACCAACCATCAGCATCGACCACACCACACCCACCAACTTCGATCGATCTTCCTCATCCGAAACATCCACCAACAAAGCAGCAAAAGGAGTCGAACTCGAACAAATAGCAATACCGTAAAGCGCAAAAATCAAACCCAACAAACCCACCCAACCGTAAGTAGCAGTCGTCCACCCCACAGTCTCCAAACTGCCGCCCAGACCCCACATCACCTGCACCGCCAAAAAAGCGGAAATCACAAACAAAACGCTTCCTACCCACACATAACCCGTGCGGTGATGGCCAAACAAAGGCTTAGCATCAGACATTTGCCCGAACCATACCCTAGCCGGCGCCACAAACTGGTGCATCGCTAGCGTACCCGCCACCACAGTAGCCGGAATCGCCAACTCCTTAATCATCACGCGATTGAGTACCCCCAGCGTCAAAATCGACATCATACCCAATCCCATCTGAAACAAACCCAACCGGAACATAGTCAGCAGGTTAACTCTCTTGATGGCACGAGTCGCGGAATCTGTTAATCTTGAATCTGGCAAACGGTCGATCGACATAGCTATTCAAATAAACACAGCATTTGCATTTATAGTAACTGACATACTCGCCACCAGCCGCGTTTCCTCCCCCGGCTAGAAGCTCGATCGCGACTATTTATAGAAAAATAATAGACAATAAAGAATTGTGGATTTACCAACCGTGACAACCATTACCCTAGGACAAAATGGCCCAGCCGTCATTCCCCTGTGCGTCGGAACTTGGGCTTGGGGCGACAAACTATTTTGGAACTACGGCAGCAACTACGGCGCCGCCGAAGTCGAAGCAGCATTCAAAACATCCCTAGACAGCGGAGTCAACTTTTTCGACACAGCCGAAGTCTACGGTAACGGCTTGTCAGAAGAATTGCTGGGGCAGTTTCTCAAAAAAACCACCCAACCCGTGCAAATAGCCACCAAATTCGGCCCCGTACCTTGGCGGATTACAGGAAAATCAGTTTCCGACGCTTTGAGTGCCAGCTTAAAACGCTTGCAAGTAGAACAAATAGCCCTCTACCAAGTGCACTGGCCCTTCACTTTTTTACTGAGTCAAGAAACCCTGATGAACGCCTTAGCGGATGAAGTAAAACAAGGCAGAATTCAAGCAGTAGGAGTCAGCAACTATTCAGTAGAACAGATGCGGCAAGCCCACAAAATACTAGCAGCAAGAGGCGTTCCCCTAGCAACAAATCAAGTCCGCTACTCCTTGCTGTCGCGGCAAGTAGAAAAACAAGGAATTGTGAGTGCAGCCCGCGAATTGGGAGTCACAATTTTAGCGTACAGCCCCTTAGCCCAAGGATTGCTTACCGGCAAATACACAGCCCAAGAACAACCTACAGGAGCCCGCAAAATGGACTCCCGCTTCAGTAAAAGCGGCATCGAAAAAATTGAATTAGTCATGTCCACGCTGCGGAAAATGGGCAAAAAGCGCGATCGCACCCCCGCCCAAGTAGCCCTCAACTGGTTAATAGCTCAAAACGGAGTTATCCCAATTCCCGGCGCCAAAACAGCAAAACAAGCCGCAGAAAATGCAGGCGCATTAGGTTGGAATTTGAGCCAAGATGAAGTTAATCAACTAGAACTAATGACTCGTCCCTGGCGAGAATAAAGCAGCCAACCGAGTTTTTTGGGGAAATATTGTTCAATGTTTGAAACCTCAAAAAACTCGGTTGCTTTTGGCGCGCGCTCGTTTACTTGGAATCAACCTGTAAAATATGGAGCATTGATGATGTTAGATATGAAGTTAATTCAATCTTGTCTTGATCAGTTAGATATTGCTTGTATTCAATATGAAAAGAGAAAAATAAAATGCTATCAGGAAAACTGCGAGCCATATGAAGATGACAGAGACTGGCCACCGATTACTGCAAATGTTATTATTTGGCTTGATGGGCAAAAGCCGGGTTCACCCGGTCGTTATGCTGATTTTACTGCTTCTAACTATTATATTATGCATTGGCAATTGTATCTACTAAATGAGGAGGGTATAAGAGAGTTGCGAGATTCCACTGATTATGATATCCAAGAGATACATGGGTCAGATTGGGAAAATCGCTACGACGATTGATGTTACTTGCTTGAATTGAATCAAAAATTATTACAGAACTTCACACCTACATCGATCGAACAGCTTCAGATTCTTTTTACCATATGTGCAATAACTTAATGATAACTATCAACTGTCAACTTTCAACTATTTCTTCGTTATGAAAATATTAACTGACTGGGGTTTCACGCGCGAAGGCTGGCGCAACAACAGCCGCGGCGAATATTTAGTTTTGCTGCAAGGAGCATTGCTCGCAGGATTTGCAATTTTACCAGTTTATCAACTGCCAGGATTCAAAATTCAATCAACTCAACTACTTTTTTATCTTAGCTGGACTCTAGCAAGTATTCTCAGCTTAAGCGGATTAATTTTCATAATCAAAGCACTAATAGACTTAGGAAAAAACCTCACACCATTGCCCTATCCCAGAGAAGACGGAAAATTAGTCCAAACAGGCGTTTACGGAATAGTGCGACATCCATTATACAGCGGCTTAATTTTAGCCGCACTAGGCTGGACAATTTTTCAACTCAGTATATCCCACTTAATAGCCAGCTCCATATTAATCATATTTTTCGACATCAAAGCCAACCGAGAAGAAACCTGGTTAACCGAAAAATATCCAGCCTATTCAGAATACAGCCAGCAAGTCAAAAAACTAATTCCCGGAATCTATTAACAGATTCCCTCTGCATCTGCGTTAATCTGCTTCTATCTGCGGTTAAAAAATGAAATATAACAAAAAAATACAAATTATACTGCTAGCATTAACACTATTTTTATGCTTGTCACAGCAATTAACAGCGTGCAGCTTTCTCAAAAAACCCTTTCAACTTCCCGCCTCAGCCAAACAAGAACCCTGGCCCATTCAAACAGGCCTCCGAACAGCCATCCTCCGCGACAATATACCAACAGTCAACCGCGTAGTTTTAGTACCCGACGAAGCCACCTTCTTAGCAGCAATCCAAAAATGGAATCTCAAAGGAAACTGGCCTATTCTCATCGAAGACAAAAAATATACGCCCATGTTTGTGCAGCGCTTTCAACCCGAAGAAATAGTGCGTTTGCCCAGCATCAAACAGCAACTGCCAAAAAATCAAAAACTCCAACAATTAATGCTGAACGCCTCAGCAGCAGCTTGGAATGCCACCGATACTCAAACCTTAAAGGCACAATGGACTCAACTCGGCTGGGAACCCCCAGGAGTAGTAATCACATCAGAAAACGACCCGGCACGCTCAGCAGCAGTTGCCTTAGCAGCCGCTCACGGTCAACCTTTAGTATTTCTAGAAGGCAACTTCGGAAAACCCAACGATACCCTCAACAACACACAGTGGAAAAATCTGCAACTAGCAGTTACAAAAGCTGTCGAATCAACCGGATATTTTTACTCTCAACTCGCAGACCCGATCGACACAATAACCATTGTACGCCAACTAGCAGTCAAATATCAATCTCCTGAAAAACCCGACGAACAACTAGCCGTTACCGACGGTTTGGGACGGCACCCCAACGGCGAACGCTGGGCGGCTGTCGGCTGGATTTACGGCTCCGAGGTACGATCGATCTATCAAGCGATGTGTGCCATATTTCTCGATACCGAAACCGCCATGCTTTATGACAGTTATCCCAAGGAAGGAAATTGGGGGAAATATGAAATGGAGGCAGCAGCTAGCGGACTAAAAACTATAGGTTTGAATGTCGAAGTAGTGCAGAAACCAGAATCTAGCCTGGAAAAGTGGCGGAGTTTAGCCTCAAAACCGTGGACATTTGACTTAATATTAATGAATTCCAAAGGCTACCCAAAATCATTCCAAGTCGGCAACGGCGACGCTTCAGTTGAGGACATACCAAAACTCCAATTTCCCGCAGCAATCCACATGATCCACAGTTGGTCAGCAGCCGCCCCAGATGACAACAACACGGTTGCCGGAAGGTGGTTAGAAAATGGTGCTTACGTATATATTGGCAGCGTCAATGAACCTTTTTTATCTGCATTTATTCCACCTAAATTAATGGTCGATCGCCTGAAGCGAGGCTCACCCCTTTTAATCGCAGCACGCCAGCTAGAATCCCAACCTTGGAAAGTGGCCACCATAGGCGATCCGCTAATGTCGATCGCCAAACCCAGACCAAGAATCCCGCCCACTAAACAACCGATGTGATATTATGCGCGATCGAGGAATTTAAAATTGGAGATTTGAGATTTGTGATTGTAAGGTAAAACCTCAAATCGCCAATTCTTTAATTTGAAAGTTGTTTTGCAGGGAGTTATATGATATGACCCGTTCACTGATGCGATCGCCCTAAACGCCAACACGCTAAATATAGTTAATGAGCATTATCGCCAGAGTATATCTAAGTTTGAATGTAACTTAGCATACAATCACGCCAAATCCGCCGCTCCTCAGAATCAGTCATTCCATCCAAGCGGCCCGCCCAAAAAATTTACCCTAAAATACGCCTTAATTAAGTTGTCAATTCCCCTAAAATCACTCAAAATGAAAATAAGAAATAAATTGTAATATTATATAACTTCTCACCGAAGAATTAACCGCTAAATGAGAGCCATCCCTCCTGTGGATCTGCCGCCACCCGGGCCAACTGCAGCAACTCCCCAAGCCTCCCGACTAAGCCCGCTATTTACCCGCCTGCACCCCAGCCCAGAAACCCTCCTGCTCATCCTCTCCCTAGTCATTGGGGGAGTTACGGGCGCAGGCGTCGTGACATTTCACTACCTCATCCACTTCATCCACAGCCTGATGCTGGAAGACTTCATGGGTGCGATCGCGTCGAAAGGCTCTTGGACGCTAGCCTGCATTCCCACCCTCGGCGGAGTCATCATCGGGCTGATGCGGTGGCGGTTTCGGGATTTTGGCCCGAATATGTCTTCCTTAATTGCAGCCACCCGCGGGCTGCAAGAACTCTCCCCCCTCAAACCCATCACCAAAATGGTGGCAGCCTCAGTTTCCCTCGGCACCGGCGCCTCCCTGGGCCCGGAAGCCCCCAGTGTCGAAATCGGCGCTAATTTTGGAATGCTGCTGGCTCAAGTCTTGCAGCTTTCCCCGGAACGGCAGCGCTTGCTCCTGGGCGCCGGAGCTGCTGCAGGCTTATCCGCCGGGTTTAACTCTCCCATCGCCGGAGTCTTTTTTGCTTTAGAAGTCGTGCTCGGCAGCACCTTCGCCACTTCGTCAGTCAGCGTAGTCTTGCTCTCCGCCGTAGTTTCCGCGCTGATCGCTCAAATCTGCTTGGGATCTCAGCCGGCCTTTGCTTTGCCGGTTTACGATGTCCGCAGCCCCTTAGAACTACCTCTGTACATGGGATTGGGACTTTTGGCGAGCGGAGTCTCCTTAGCCTACACAGAAGCAATTCAATTTGCCGATCGCTGTTTTCAAGGCAAAATCCGAGGATTTGCTTGGCTCGGACGAGTGCCCCGGCCGCTTCAGCCGATCATCGGCGGCGCCTGCGTCGGCTTAGTCGCCCTGCAATTTCCTCAAATTTTGGGTGTCGGCTACGAAACAGTCCAAGCAATGCTCCAAGATGTTAAATTTTCCTTGCCTTTGCTGCTGCTGCTGCTGTTTGTCAAACTGGCGATGACAGCAATCAGCCTCGGCAGCGGTTTAGTTGGCGGTATCTTCGCTCCGGCGATGTTTTTGGGAGCTTCCCTGGGTTCGGCTTACGGACTCTTTTTGGAAATGCTGCCGGCAATGAGCGATCGAGTCGCCGGCCCTCCTGCCTACGCAATGGTGGGAATGGCCGCCGTGCTCGCCGGCAGTGCCAGAGCACCGCTGACCGCCATCCTATTGATGTTTGAATTAACCCGCGATTATCGGATTGTCTTGCCTTTGATGGCAGCAGTGGGATTGAGCGTTTGGCTGGTGGAGTGTGTCAACCGCCGATCGACAGCCCACAGCCTCAACCTTCAGCAAATGGGCGTAGACGTGGCTCTCAATACCCCCATCAAAGCCAGAGAACAGTTGCAGGATTGGGAAGATGTTCTGGGGGATCGCATCGTCACAGAACTGATTTCTTGCCCACTTCCCACCGACGGCGAACACAGTATCGATCGACGAGAACCCACCGACGCTCCAGTGCTAGCCCTAGCAAATCGACATTCCTCGGAAAAAGTCAACCCCAATAAAGAATAAAAAACAACGTGACAGCAGCAACAGCCAAAGAACGGGAGAATTGAGAATTCTTCCATCTGCGTTCTCCGCGCCCTCTGGGGTTAATTCCTCTTCCTTCAGATTTCAGCTAAAATAACCAAATATTATTAACAATAGGCAGAGAGGGGCTTCGGTGGCAGGAAACGAGGCAACTGCAAAAAACAAAAGTCAAAAAATACCCGGAAAAACCCCCTTGGGTTCCACTCATTACAGCTTGTTAGGGCTGCATCCTTCAGCCTCAGTAATTGAAATTCGGCGATCGTACCGGGAACTGAGCAAACTCTACCATCCCGATACCACCGACCTGCCATCCGCAGTCGCCACCGCCAAATTTCAGCAGCTCAACAACGCCTACGCCACCCTCAGCAACCCAGAACGTCGCCTCGCCTACGACCTCAAAATAGGCTATTCTCGCCTGAACGTGATTGGGCCGCCCCCCGGCTTCGATGCTCCGGTTTCGGGCTCCGGCAAAAAAACTTCCAACTCCGCTTACCTAGATCCTACGGATCGACCTCTTTCTCCTGGAGAAATGTTTGCCCTGTTGATCATGGGAGCTAGCTTAATCGGATGTTTGGTACTGGCGATAGCGATCGGTTTAACTCGCGGCAATTAAAGCCTCAAATCCCCAATCTCCAATCCTCAATCGGAAATCCCCAATCCCCAATTTAAAATCTAAAATCCCATGACTCTTCCTTCCGCTGACACTCCTTTGTACAACCACCCACTCCCTGAAATCGAGCAGTGGCTAAAAAGCCGCGGCTGCCAGCAAGATCGGCGAGAACTCCACTGCTGGCAGATCGAGCAACTTACATGGAAAGCAGAACTCTCCCTCGATATTGACCAACTTACCGTCCGCTACATCGATGCTGGAGCCGACGGCCAAGACATTCAGCGAGCATTCAAATACTCCCTCTCGCGTCAGGACATTGAAGCGGCAGTTTTCTCCGGCCCCTAATTTGATTTTAGATTGGCGAATTTAGATTTTAGATTGAGGAATACATTTCAGAATCTACTTAATTGGAAAGTGAAAAATTAATCTAAAATCCAAAATCTAAAATCCAAAATAGTTAGACTTTGCCAAATCGGCGGTTGCGTTGCTGATAAGTAGACAAAGCGCGGTGAAACTCCGATCGATCAAAATCCGGCCACAGCGTCTCAGTAATGTAAATTTCCGAATAAGCCATTTGCCATAGTAAAAAATTGCTCAACCGCATTTCCCCACTCGTTCGGATCAGCAAATCCGGGTCACAAACATCAGCAGTATACAAATAGCGTTTAAATAAAACCTCATCAATCTCCTCCGGCTGCAACTTGCCCTCTTTCACCTGAGTGGCGATCGCCCGACAAGCTTGTACAATCTCCTGACGCCCCCCGTAATTCGTCGCCACCGTAAACAAAATCCCCTGATTGTGCTGAGTGGCTGTCACAGAACGCTCGATTTCCGCTTGCAAAGACTTCGGCAAAGCCTGCAAATTCCCCATAAATTGAATTTGCACGTCCTCGTCCACCATCTCCCGCAATTCTTGCCGCAACTTTCCCTCAAACAAACTCATTAAAAAATCCACCTCTCCGGCCGGCCGCCCCCAATTCTCCGTCGAAAAAGCATAGGCCGTTAAAGCTGGAATCCCCCAATCTTTGCAGCAGCGCAGCAGTTCCTTGAGAGTGCTAGCTCCTCGGCGGTGTCCCGCAATCCGCGGCAACCCCCTCTTCTTAGCCCAGCGCCCGTTCCCGTCCATAATCACTGCTATGTGCTTAGGCAGTAGTTCTTGTTGCAGATCCTCCGGCAACTTTTCCAAGCAAATTCCTTGACTCATGGTTTCTCCCGATTACCCGACTAACGGCGCAGTATCCGTTTTAACAGCGTCACTCCCTTCAATCCTATCTGGCGTCCGAGATTGCCGATCGGAATTGGAGCCACAACTCTTTCTCCCTCCGACGGAAACAGCTTTGCTTCCAGCAATTCCTTAAGTTTGCTGCTCGTCAAAGGTCGATTTAACATTCCCATCTGCGCTAAAGAAATAGAACCTGTTTCCTCGGACACCACCACGCACACGCAAGCTTGCACCCGTTCTGTAATCCCCATCGCCGCCCGGTGGCGGGTTCCCAACTGCCGCGACGCGCTGCGATCGGACAAAGGCAAAATTACCCCCGCCGACACGATCCGCGAACCTCGAATCAAAACAGCTCCGTCGTGCAGCAAAGTTTGCGGCTGAAAGATTGTCTGCAACAATTCTTTAGAAACTTCAGCATTTAACTTTAGTCCCGGCACTGAAAAATCTCGATCGTCGATCGGGGAATCTGTTTCTATAATTAGTAAAGCGCCCGTGCGGTTTTGGGAAAGTTCTTTTACTGCGTCCACAATTTCATCTATTACGCTGTCCGGTTCGGGATTTGGTCGGCGATCGCGTCCAAACAATTGCCGAAATTCCCCCCGACCCAATTGTTCCAGAAATCGGCGAAACTCCGACTGCAATATTACCGCCATTGCCACAGCCGAACCAGTCACCAAGCTATTGAGCGCAACGTGCAACAGCCTTAATCCAGCCCAGTTGCTCACCGCCGCCGCCAGCATCAAAATGATAAATCCCCTTACCATCCACAGCGTTCTGCGCTCGCCAACAATGACGAGCACCAAATACGCAAGGGCAAAAACCAGTCCAATATCTATCCCTTGAATCAATAAGGACTGAACCAGGGCCAAGTCAAAGCCAGATTGTTGATTGTTCATGGTTCATCGAACGCTACCGCCTGTGAACCGCGAACCGTGATGCACTCGAACCCATGAACCATGAACAGTTGTTATAAGGAATATGCTGAAAATCCCCGTATTTTTAGACCGGGAAATGTCAATCCAATCGCGTGACTGAACAAGGCAAAAGTTAAAAGTGAAAAGGCAATCATCACTAAGTAAACATGGATTGTCTTTCTTTTAACTTTTAACTTTTAACTTCTAAGTTTTTACTTTTGAGTTCCGAGTCGTTCAGGAAGGCGGTCAAGCCTCAGCAAATCCTGGTAAGTTTCCCGCTGTATAATCGTGTTAACTTCCCCATTTCTCACTAAAACCGCGGCCGGTCGGGGTACTCGGTTGTAGTTAGAAGCCATACTGTAATTGTATGCCCCTGTGGCCGTAACCGCGAGGACATCTCCGGCATGACACTCTGGCAATTTGGCATCTTTAATCAGAACATCGCCTGACTCGCAGTGTTTTCCAGCAATTGTGACTGTTTCCGTTAAGGGAGCAGACATTTTACCGGCTGCGAGGACTCGATAAACTGATTGATAGGTAATAGGACGCGGATTGTCGGACATCCCTCCATCTACAGCTAGATACGTCCGCATTCCCGGAATGACTTTTTGAGAGCCAACGGTATAAGCAGTGACGCAGGCTGTACCGACGAGCGATCGACCCGGTTCGCAAAGCAATTTCGGTAATGGCAATTGCTGCCGCTCGCAAGCTGCTACCACTGCGGAGCAAATTGTACGAGCCCAATCTTCAATGCTAGGAGGATCGTCCGCTTCAGTATAGCGAATGCCCAACCCGCCGCCAATATTAATTTCTGTTGCTGGCAAACCATAACTCTGTGCTTTTGTCAATGCCTGAACTATGACTTCGGCTAAATCGTCATGGGGTTGCAGTTCAAAAATCTGAGAGCCGATGTGAGCGTGCACTCCGACGCAAAATAACGACGGCTGTTGGCTGATGAAAGTAAATACTCGCTCGAGCGAGTTGGGATCGAAGCCAAATTTACTGTCGATTTGACCCGTCTGAATGTACTCGTGGGTGTGACACTCAATTCCAGGAGTAAACCGCACCATAACTCGTGTCGGCCCACCTGTGAGGCTGCTGACACCCAATTCTCCCAACTCTGCTAAAGTCTCTAAATCCCGCCAATTGTCGGCTACGGTAATGCAGCCGTTTTCGACAGCTAGCTGTAGTTCCTCGCGAGACTTATTGTTACCGTGGAAGTAGATTTTGTCGGGGCCCACGCCGGCTTGCAGTGCAGTGTGGATTTCTCCGGCGGATACGACATCTATGCCTAAGCCTTCGGAAGCTGCGATCGCACAAATTGCCAAACAACTCCAAGCTTTAGAAGCATAAAGCACTTGGGATTCGCCCGGATAGTAACGCTCGAAAGCATCCCGGTACTGGGTGCAAGCCGCCCGCAGCGTTTCTTCGTCTAAAATATACAACGGCGAGCCAAATTGCTCCACCAAGGCTGTTACCTCGCAGCCTCCGATTTCCAACCGATCGCTGCTGTTAACACTGGCTGTCAGCGGTAACAGTTCTTGATTTGGCGATCGATTTTGCAGGGCAGGCTTCGACTCAGACAGATACTTAAGTCCCGATTCGACCCCGAAAGATTGAGTTGATACCATCGCGCAATAACTATCCTAGGTTATTAGTCAGCAGTCATTAATCAGCAGTCAGCAGTCGGCAGTCATTAATCAGCAGTCATTCGTCGTTGGCAGTAGACTAATGTCTGGAGACTTGTGAGTCATGACTCAGGACTAGCAACAAACAGCTAATCGCTACTGTGTTTTCCAGTGTACAATTTACAGCCGTGCGTTTTCTAGAAATTAAACATCTCGCCGCCGAAGATCTCAACAGTGCAGTCGAACTCGATCGGCTCTGTTTTGGTGGACTGTGGACGATCGAAGGCTATGGGCGCGAGTTAGGCAGTCCTAACAGCGATTTACTGGGTTTGTGGGCATCGGAAACCGAGGACTGTGAATCAGCTCAAAACCTGGCGGACACGGGGGCACCGCCCCTACAGATTCCCCCAACTCTCATCGGTTTGGGTTGCCTGTGGGCAATTTTAGAAGAAGCTCATATTACAATTTTGGCAATTCATCCTCGCTTTCAAGGTCAGGGTTTAGGACAAGCTCTGCTTTGGGATTTACTAAAAAAGGCTCACTATAGACAATTAGAACGGGCAACCTTAGAAGTGCGGGAATCAAATTTAGCCGCAGTTTCTCTTTACCAAAAATTTGGGTTTAAAGAGGCCGGACGGCGAAAACGCTACTACGAAGACACCGGAGAAGATGCTCTGGTAATGTGGCGCAGTGGCATAGAGAAACCCGAGTTTCAGCAATATTTAGCGGTTGAGAAAGTGCAAATTTGCGATCGGCTGCATCAGAAAAAATGGCATTTGGCGATCGATAGTTTTGAGTTTTGAATTTAATTTGTTGCGAATTTAATAAGACTTAGCATGATAGTCCATAAACCGTTTTTTTTACCAAAAGACGCTTTACAGCCCGCAGATTCAGTAAAAAAACCGGTTTCGAGCAGTCAAAGTGCGATCGCGAACTGTTTAATAAAAAAACCTAAGTAGGTGGACAGGAAAAAAATAAACTATGTAACGCTAAGTCTTGAGCTAGCTAGACTTAAACTTGAAACGCTTT
>NZ_JAUBQU010000044.1:0-47510 GCF_036701435.1 Microcoleus sp. Pol12A5 | reverse complement strand
TTCGTTCGCTCAATTCTGGGATCTTCTAAGTCGGCAAAATGGTCGGCGATGGTGATTTTAGGTTTGAGTTTCATACAAGTAAACTCTAATTAAATGTTTTTTGGATACTCAAGAATTCTCCTCCAATATACCAGATTCTGTTAACATAAAATTTAGATGCGTTCGCCCTGGGTTCTACTGCACCTCTCCCAAGTCCTAATAATCAAGGGGATTATATAGGAAGAACTTATCATACTTATTGGGAAGTAGTAGACTCAGACCCAAAGGGGTTAAATTGTCGCATGAATTCTTCTTTTGAAGAATTTATGCGTGTTGACAACCGCACTCCATTTGATGTTTTTAATTGGTCTGTAGTTGGTGTTTTAAAACAGGGACAGCGTTTTGAAAGCTTTCCTGGTAATGCTGGTGTTACTTTCCGTGATACCAGGGGTTTACCTTGGCTTTTTGTAGGAAAAACCTACACTGCTGGTGCGGCGCAAGGTTATTTTATTCGCGCTAATAGTCAATTTGTCAAACCAATACAGATGTCATCGACTCGCGTACAACCCCAAGCGAGTCAACCGCTCACAAGTTCGACAGCACTACCGATGAAGCTTGGTTTTGACGAAGGATTTGGATCGATTGTAGTACCAGAAAGCGATACCAGAGCATCGGCCTATGGAGGACGCTTAAGGCGATATGATGTTCACATTGCTAAAATGTTTGAAGTCACTCACTTTATGTGTCAGGAGGGAACTTTAACACCCGGTATTATATGGAATTACGAGGCTGGAGGTGGCACGATTAATATGGGAAGTTTTGTAATAACCTGCCGACTTGCTAATCAAATAGCTAGTGCCTATGGTTTAGGTAAATCCGAACCTACGAATATTACTTTTTCGGCTGGTGAAATCGGTCGCCCTGATGTCAGAAGTTTCAACATTCCTATCCTAAATATTACAGGTGATAAAGTACCACGCTGGATAAGTTTTGTGCAGGGATTTTAGCCAGTGAGGAGGTAGGGCGATCGCAGAAAATAGGCTCTACTGTCACTTAGAGCAATGTACCTTGATAAAATAGTTGAGAGGAGTTTATGAATATAGATGAAAACGAACTGAAACAACTTTATTCAGAAGGCAGAAGAGATTTTCATGGTTGTGACTTAAGCGATGCTGATTTGACAGAGATCGATCTGAGCTTTGCTAATCTAAGTGGTGCAAATTTGAGCAATGCAAACTTAAACTATAGCAATCTAAGCTATACTAATTTAATCAGCGCTCAATTAAGAGGGGCATCTATTATAGAGGCTAATCTGAAATGGTCAGATATTATTTATGCAGAGTTGAAAGATACAAATCTTGAAGGAGCAGATCTAGATTGGGCTAATCTTAGAGGCGCTAACCTTACCAATGCTTACCTAAAAAAAGTAAAAAATATCGAAAGGGCTGATATAACCGATGCTATAGGATTAGAAAAACCCGAACACATCATTCGGAAAATAGAAGAAAAGAATATATATCAGCTAAATCTATTTTTTCCCGACGACAGAGTTATATCCGATTACAAAAAACAAAAAAATGAACCAAAGTATCAAGAGAGTTGTAATAAAAAACCTCCAGCAGCTTTATGGCCAAATATTTCAATACATACTAAAACACAGGGAATTCTGGCACAGATAGGACAAAAATTAGGCCATAAAGTATGGATTGCGGGAAACGATCACTCAAAGGAGTATATATTCGGAGAGCATAGATTGCGGGACAATACTTGCGAGGACTCTAGGCTCGGTAAGCTTAAGGAGTTAACAATGGAAGAATTCCCTGTTGGTGGATTAGACAAAAAGGTTGAAAAAATTAGTAAATTAATTGATGTAATATGGCTAGATACTCAGTTTAAAATAGTAGCATTATTTGAAATTGAATGCACTACTGCTATCCACTCTGGGCTATTGCGTATGGGTGATTTTGTGGCTAATGTCAAATTAAATCCCCTAACATTTATCGATCCCAATTTTCCATTTATATCGTAATTCCTAAAAAACGAAAGATGCATTTACAAACCTAATTATTTCGACCCATATTTCAATATCTTGAATTGCACAAAAGTTGTAAAGGTATTTATATAGAAGATATAGAGAGAGGTTGAGAAACTATTATCAAGCAAGGAATAGACCCAAATATTATTGATAGTATAGCCTATAGATTTTAGTAAGTCCTTACTTAGTAGAGTGCATCACCTCCGATAATCTATTTGATAATAATCTCAATTGGACGCACTTACATCTAAGCCTTGTGATGAAAATATTTTTATTTATCGTTATCATTGATTAATTTTTTATCAAACTCAATATCACCATCTGCGGCTTAAGCGGAATTGGTAAAAGCAATCTCGCCCTCAAACTCATCGAACTAACTCAAAGCGAATTTGATTATATTATTTGGTTAAGTCTCGCTGATAAACCCACACTTTCAACCGTCCAAACCGAACTCAAGCAATTTTTTGGGCGATTGCCACAACCCCCATTACCCACAGTCATCGATTATTTTCGATCTTCTCGCTGTTTAGTAATCCTTGATGACGTACAAAATATTTTTAAAAGCAGTCAATTAGCCGGTCAATATTTAGCCGGCGCTGAAGATTATGGCAAATTTTTCAAACAAATTGCCACATCCTCTCATCAAAGTTGTTTAATCCTCCT
Source organism: Microcoleus sp. Pol12A5 (assembly GCF_036701435.1). Lineage (NCBI taxonomy): Bacteria > Bacillati > Cyanobacteriota > Cyanophyceae > Oscillatoriales > Microcoleaceae > Microcoleus > Microcoleus sp. Pol12A5. The sequence continues at coordinate 44,833 of NZ_JAUBQU010000044.1, read as the reverse complement.
CAGTTGGGAAAAACCCAGAGAAATTACTGCTTTAGAAGCAGTAAACCTCTCGACGCAAACCTTAAACCTCAAAGGGTTAGGAGAACAAGCTGCTGAAATTCTGAGAGAAAAAGAATTAGCAGATGAGGAAAAATGGTCAGACTTGATCGACCTTTATCAAGGACATCCTTCCTGGCTAAATATCATCGCGGCTACAATTTTGGAATTATTTAACGGTAGCGTTTCCCTATTTTTAGCAGATGGAACAGCAGATTTATTTTTAGGTGAGTTAGAACCTATTTTAGAATCTCACCTAGAGCGTTTATCAGACTCAGAAAAAAAGGCGTTATACTGGTTAGCCAGTCAAAATGAAGCTGTAGATATTTCGCCAAAACCTGCTGATAGTGAATTATCCCAATCAGAATTTTGGCAAGCCATACAATCCTTAGCCCGACGCGGCTTAGTGGAAAAAATGTTAGTAGGAGCGCGATCGATGTTTTTTCTCAATCCCGTATTCAAAGCATAACTTCAGTGCAAGTTAAATATTATATAAGCTATGAGTAATTTCACCCGATCGCAACGCAATTAAACCAAAGAATTACTCTTTTCTATTCTACATCGATCGCATAAAAGCACTCACCGCATCATATTGGTCGGCCATCCGCGAATAAAACTCGATCGATCGCAAATCCAACTCCGGCAACAGTTCACTCTTACTCACCAACTCATATCCCGTTGGACGCAAGCAATAAACCGAAATTACCCCATCCTCCCAAAACCAAACCTCCTGCACTCCCACCCGACGATAGATTTCCAGCGCATCAATTCCACCACTCGTCACTGTTATTTCGATCGCCAACTCTGGAACTGACTTGCGTACACCCAAACAATAAGACTCATCTGGTTCCTTCCGTGCACCCAACTCCTTCATGCCGATGGTTGTACTACCACGCGCATAAAAACGAATGTCTTTCGTCCGCATATACATTTCTAAAAGCTGATCTAAAGTGTTTCTAGACTCTTCATGTTCCTCAGAAAAAGGAGCCATAATTTCTAAACACCCATCCAAATAAGTTAAACGCGCCCCAGTCTCAGCCAAATCTGCATCCAACTTTTCCAGAGTCTCCCATGTCACGTTTGACAGGAAAGCCACACCTGTATCCAATCCTGCTTTAGAAATTGCGACAACCATTTGACTTACCTTTTACAATCGCTTTTCTATAATATACGACTTCCAAAACTTGGCGTCTATCCTAATATTCTATTCTTTAGTCCGCGGAGGTGGAATTCGTTTGTGTAGACGCAGTTTCAACCGCCGAGTCATCGCAAAATTATTTTTTTTAAACAAAAAGCGCTCCTAGAAATAGGGCCGCTTTTTGATTATCTCAAGTTAAAAATTAACCATTGATAGAAGGAGCAACCATTGCTACTGGGGTGGTTTCACCAGCAGCCAAATCAAGCGGGAAGTTGTGAGCATTGCGCTCGTGCATCACTTTCCTACCCCAGTTAGCGCGGTTAATCACATCAGCCCAAGTATTGATCGCACGACCTTGAGAGTCGATAATCGATTGGTTGAAATTGAAGTTGCTAGGTCGATCGAGATGACAGCTTAATTATGCCCGCACCAACTCCAACCGATATCGATACAGAGCCACAGGATGCCCCCCAGCAGCAAAATAATCCGGGTCTTGCGGCGACAAATAAATCGCCGTCACCTGATCGGCCTCAATTCTTTTACTCGCAGAATCGCCATTTTCTCCGCCTCCAACAACTCGATAAGCCGTTGTTGTTTCCACCTCATTTAAATAAATATCAGACTCTCCCCGAAAAATCTGCTGAGAAATCTCTGTAGACACAAACTCGCGAGGATTCGGCGTTTCAGTGCCGCGACTGGTAACAATCGAAATTAATTGGCGTTCCCCTTTCAACACAGTAATTTGGCGGTTGGGATTGGTCGGATCGACTTTCACCGAAACTACCCCACCATCGCCTAAATAAGCCTTAGCAATATTCAAACCGTTAAAAGTGCGATCTGCTACAATCTTTTGAGCCTTTTTAAAGGTATAATTAGAAATTAACCCAATATTTTTTTCCGGTTGAAATCGCACTTTAAATAATACCGGATGCTGCAAATACTGGCGGTTGCTTTCAAGCCCTGGCGTGACAATATTTGGCGCTAAAGGAGCGGCTAAATCTACCAAAGTGCTAGCAACATTCCAATTCCCCGCCATCCAGTCGGGATATACCAAATCTCCCTTAGCTACAGCGATAGGAGGCTTGCTTTCCCAATTGGGAAAACTTGATATGCGATCGCTCAAAACCCCCGCCCTCGCACCGCCTCCCCACAGCAACACCAGCAAAACCAAACAAAAACTCCAAATTACCTTCATACCCAATTACACTCAAAAAACGCACCTTCTATCTCTATTTCTCTTCTTTATCTCTTCTCGACTTTCTCTGTGCCCTCTGCGGTTCATTAATTCAGAAATTAGACAACAAATCATTTAAACATCATATTTTATACCCTTTTCATAAACAGGCATCCTGCCTGTTACACAAAAATCAATTTTATTCTTGGGGGGAGTAGGGGTTGGGCAGGATCTCCCGCCCCCCAGATGCAATTTAAAGGTGAGAAAGCCTAGGTTTTAAAGCGCCTCAACAGGTACAGGTTCCCAAACCTCCCCGTATTTTTCCTTCAATTCTTGCCAATTTTCTACCTGTCCTGGTTCGTATTCCCCCGGCTTTCCCCACTGCAAAAACGCGCTCAAAGCAGCCTCATTTTGTTCGTCCAGAAAACGGATTGCATAAGTAGTAAAATTGCCTCTTTTAGCCTCGCCCGTTTCAAACTTCACCTGTTTTATTTTGTCCATATTCACATGAAACTCAAATATTTCGGCGTGCATATTGGCATAGTTACCCTTCGGCAACTCCGCATAAAACAGCTTGCGAATTGAACCGCGCACTTCCAGCACAGCCGCGCTGCTAGTCACGATTAAACGCAGCGTTCCCAATTGTTCGCAAGCTTCCAAGAATTCTTTCAGAGTCGCAGTCATATCAATTTTGGATTGTGGATTGTGGATTTTAGATTAAATCGATCAGAAGAAAATGGTATTTTGGAATTAGGAAAAGGAATTAGAGAAAAAAGGATAATTCTTCCTTCTCCCTTCTCTCGTAGATAACTAAAGCTTTCCTTCTCTCTAAGATAACTAAAGCCTTCCTTATTCCTTATTCCTTCATGTTTCGTGCAGTTCGTAAGCAGCGACGATTCGCTGCACTAGAGGATGTCGCACCACATCCGCCTGAGAGAATTCGCAGAAAGCAATGCCCTCAACGTTGCGTAGAATGTTTTGGGCGACTGACAATCCCGACTGTTGGTTTGGCGGCAAATCTGTTTGAGTGATATCGCCCGTTACTACCATTCTCGATCGAAAGCCCAGACGAGTCAACACCATTTTCATTTGAGCCGGCGTCGTATTTTGAGCTTCGTCTAAAATTACGAAAGCATTGCTGAGAGTGCGCCCCCGCATATAAGCTAAAGGAGCTACTTCGATCAAGCCTCTTTCCATTAAATCGGCCATTTTTTCAGGGTCGATCATTTCTTGTAGGGCGTCGTAAAGCGGGCGCAAATATGGATCGACTTTTTGCTGCAAATCTCCCGGCAAAAACCCTAATTTTTCGCCAGCTTCCACCGCTGGCCTGGTTAAAATCAGCCGTTCGTACTGCTTGCTTAACAGCGCTTGCACGGCGAAAATAGCTGCTAGAAATGTTTTGCCAGTACCAGCGGGGCCAATGCAAAATGTCAGGTCGTGCGTGCGTACTGCTTGGACATATTGCCGCTGCTTGAAGGTTTTGGCTCTAATTTCTTCGCCGCGGCGGGTTCTGGCGAGAACGTCTCGCTGCAAGTCTTGTAAATCGCCTTGGCGGTTGGTATCCAAAGCTTGGCGCGCCGTCTGGATTTCAACTCCGGTAATATTTTTGCCGGATTTCCAATAGTCGGAGAGCGATCTCACTAATTTATGACACAATTCTACTTGGCTTTTTGTGCCGGAAATCAGCAGTTCTTGCCCTCGCATTACCAGGTTAGCACCAGTTTGCTTAGAGATCATTTTCAGGTTTTCTTCTTGATTACCCGCCAGCGACATTGCGCTTTGAATGCTCGGTAACTCTATTGTTAATTTTTCATTCATGCCAACATAAGCTCCTCCAAATAAGCAATTAAAAGTTAACAACTAAACATTAAACCCGTCACTATTTGCGAACAAAAAGACGCCCATTACTAGGTTTTACCTAGTATCTAAGGCGTCTTTTAGATTTAGCTCCCAAATGAGTTTGGTGCTTGAGGCACAAATCAAATCTCCCTTCTATTAAGTCAGGCAATTTTAGATTTTAGATTGGAAATTTTAGATTTTAGATTAACCTGATGCCGCTGACATTTGAAATTTAAAATTTTACATTTGTTTCCGATCGCAAAACCGGCAATTTCAAACCAAACGGGTCTTGTAATACAAAGTCTACAACAGGCAATCTAAAATCTAAAATTCTTTCTGGGCTATGCAGTTAGTTAATAACCGGGAGTATTTCTGCTCGTTCTAAACGTAGGTGTGTTAGTACGGCGAGGTTGTTCTCTCGGAGTTCTGCTAGCTAAGGGACTCGGCGACGGAGGTGGCGTCCGGGGTCGGAAGTCGCCTCGCGGCTCCCGCGAGCCACGATCTGGGCGGTCGCGATCCGGACGATCGCGATCTCCCCTGGGCGGGCCCGATCCGCGATCGCCCGCTTCACCATCGTATATATCTAAGTACAGGGACTGACCCGCTGTTTGCGCCACCGCTTCAAGCGTAGTTCTAATTGCCTGAATATTGCGTCCGCCCCTACCGTACACCCGGCCTTTGTCGGGATCTTCAAAAGCAAGCCTAACCCAGACCCGCGATTGGCGCGGGTGCAGTTCGCAATCAACCCGCAAAGAGCCTGGGGTCTCTAAAAAAGGCCCAATTAAAAACTTAACCAGTCCAGCATAGTTGGGACTAGCTGACTGTTGCTGTGCTGGATTCAACGTTGGCTCCGGCTCCGACTTGTTCAAATACATGGGCTTTTCTCAGGATGTCACGCACGGTGTCAGTTGGCTGAGCGCCTTCTTGTAGGCGCTTGACAATCGCTGGAACATCCAGCCTGGTTTCATTATTTCTGGGGTTGTAATAGCCGAGCTCTTCTAGGGGACGGCCGTCGCGGCGAGTAGAACTGTTCATCGCTACAATCCGGTAGCTTGTCTCGCGTTTTTTCCCGTATCTCTTCAATCGCAGTTTGATCATCTTCTTGCACAATAGTCTTGTTCCAATTCTAAGCTATTTTGTCAGTGCTCCTTCCCCGAACTCCAACTCAACCCCTATTTCTTAACCTCCCACCAAAATATCACTACGATTTGCTGCCCCCAAGGCAGGTCTGGCACCGTCAATGTGCGGTGTAATTGCTAGTGGCAAAATCGATGCTGTTCCCCACTGCTGGACCAATTTTTGCAAAAATATGTCCTGCTGCGCTCTCAAAGAGTCCCAATCGGTGCCGCGATTAATAATTGCAAACCACACTAAACCCCGATCGCGCGTGGGTATGGCTCCAGCCAAAGCAATCACCGTGTCCAAAGTACCAGTTTTCACCACAGCCGATCGCGGAATGTGTCGGTGTTCCAAAGTTCCTCGATCGCGCCCTGACACCGGAAACAAGTCAGCAATCGTCAGCCCAGTAGTCTGAAGGTTGCGGGCTATCGCCTGCAGCATCCCACAAGCCGCCCTCGGAGACATCTGATTTTCCACTCCCAATCCCGAACCGTTAACTAATTGAAGTTCCTCCTCTGGCACCCCCGCAGCCCAAGTCGCTTGCTGCTGCACTATCTTGGCCCCGCCCAAATCGTCTGCCAGCATCTGAGCCATTTCATTGTCGCTGTGGACGTTCATCTGCTTGAGAATTTCGGCTAAAGGAAGCGATCGGCGTTTCAGCAGCAAATGCCCCGAACTCACAAATTTCTCAGCAATGACGCTGCCGGCAACTGTTACTTGCGGTTTTCTAGTTCCTGGAGCCATCTTAGAATACATTGCCACCACGTCCGGAGGCCAATTGCTACCCTCAAGAGCTTGCCGCAGTATCTCCCCCGCGGCCAAAGGATCGGACTCGTAATTCATGCGGAAATTGCCTGTCACTACCAAATTGCCCGCCACGCGCTCGATACCCATTTGATTGAGAGCATTGCCAACGGCGATCGCCTCCTCCCACACGAACAGCGGATCGCCCCCGCCGCTGACCACCAAATCTCCCTGCAACACCCCATTCCTAATCGCCCCCGTTCCCCGGAACCGCGTTTCAAACTGATAATCAGGGCCCCAAGTTTCCAGCGACGCCAGAGAAGTCGCAATCTTAGTCAGCGAAGCCCCAGGCATCAGCACTGTCCCCTGCTTACTTACCAGTGGAACAATTCCCGCTTGCACCCAAATTCCCTGATTGCCCTCAATCAGGTTCTTGTCCTTCAAATCTTTTAAGTATTCCCGCACCGTCGCTTCTGTTGGCAAGTCGGGATTTGCTACATCTATTCCCCCAAAAGCCAAATCTTCGGCCACCACTAACGCGGGTATCCCTCCCCGCCAAGCCAGCACTGACGCAGCATTAGGCCCGACACTGCGTACCCCAGCCATGTCCAGCCACAGAGACATGATCCCCGAGCTAAATAAATCCAGCATTTTTTACTCCTAAAGTCAATCGATTTGAGATTTGAGATTTTAGATTGAAGAAAGCGCTTCCACTGATAAATCCGGAGGCTTGTGATGAGGATGGGCAGCTTTTCTCTCCCTCCACCGATGAATCCGGGGGTACCTGACTAAAGTGCTTGCGGTCATGTAAACTATTCCATTGATTTTTTCAATTTGCAGTCAAAAATAGTAAAGTAGTGACAAAACAAGTTCTATCAGAGTAGTCGGAAATGAGAATTGTCCGATCGCCGTTGCGAGCGGATTTTAGTTCTTTATTCAGACTTCTGGATTCACGCTCCTGACTTCCTGGTAGAATTTTTAGTGTTTCTCAAACATTGGTCAATGGGATCGACACGCGCAAGAATTGCAATAGACGCTATGGGTGGGGATCATGCCCCCGCCGAAGTTGTAGCTGGAGCGCTTAAGGCACAAGAAGAATTAGGCGTAGAGATTTTGCTGGTGGGCGACCCCCAGCAAATAGAAGACTCGCTCCGGCAACAAGACGCGATCGGCCGCGTCTCTACAGGTCAGCTAGAAATCGTTCCTTCTGAAGGAGCGGTGGAAATGCACGAAGAACCTTTGAGTGCTCTCAAACGCAAGCCCAACGCTTCGATTAACGTAGCGATGAACTTGGTAAAGCAGCAGCAAGCTGATGCTGTGGTGTCCGCCGGTCACTCCGGCGCGGCAATGGCTGCTGCCCTGCTGAGGTTGGGGAGGCTCCCCGGAATCGATCGCCCTGCCATCGGTGCGGTTTTGCCGACAATGGTACCGGGCAGCTCTGTACTTATTCTCGATGTCGGCGCTAATGTGGACTGCCGCCCCAAATTTTTGGAGCAGTTCGCTCTTATGGGAACTATTTACAGCCAGTGCGTGCTGGGCGTCGCCGAACCTAAAATCGGCCTGCTCAACATTGGCGAAGAACCTTCTAAAGGCAACGATGCAGCGGTGCGTACCCACCAGTTATTGGTGGACAACCCGAACATTCCTTTTGTGGGCAATGCCGAAGGCCGCGACGTGCTGTCTGGAAAGTTCGACGTGATTGTCTGCGACGGGTTTGTTGGCAACGTGTTGTTGAAGTTTGCCGAAGCCGTGGGCGAAGTCGTAGTCCAGGTGCTTAAGGAAGAGTTGGTCAAAGGGCTCCAACATCAAATTAACGACCCTATGCTGCAAGAAAGCCTCAAGGGGTTTAAGCAGCGGGTAGACCACGTTGAACACGGCGGCGGTTTACTATTGGGCGTTGCTGGAGTTTGCATTATCAGCCACGGTTCGTCTCAGGCTGCCTCGATTTTTAATGCCATTCGTTTAGCGAAGGAGGCTATTGACAACCAAGTGCTGGAGCGAATTCGATCCTCCAATCACCAAAGCGCTATGGAACAAGAAGCTGTGAATTAGAGGCAGTAAGTAGGAATTAAAAATTAAAAATGTAAAATTAAAAATGTCAGCTTAAACCAACTGTTTTGCTTAAAAAAAGTAATTTCAGCAGTTTAAAAAATAATTTTAATTGGTAGTTTTTAATTTTTAATTTCTCGATCGAACAGCGAGTAAATGGAGAGGAATGTTGCAGCAATCAGGGTTCGGCATTGCCGTCACGGGTAGCGGTTCTTGTACACCGCAGGTTTCGCTGGATAATAACGGTTTGAGTCAGATAGTAGAAACTTCTGACGAATGGATTGGGGCGCGGACGGGCATTCGTTCCCGCAGGCTGGCGGACGATCGCACTTCTTTGTGCGATTTAGCTTCGGAGGCATCGCTTCAGGCGATCGCAATGGCAGAAATTTCGCCGACAGATATCGATTTAATTATTTTGGCGACTTCCAGTCCTGACGATTTGTTTGGCACTGCCAGTAAAATTCAATATCAGTTGGGCGCGACAAAAGCTGTAGCGTTTGATTTGACAGCAGCTTGTTCGGGCTTTGTTTTTGGTTTAGTTACAGCCTCGCAGTTCATTCGGACAGGGGTTTATCAAAATGTTTTGCTCATCGGAGCCGATATTTTATCTCGCTGGGTGAATTGGTCGGATCGGGGTACTTGCATTCTATTTGGAGACGGTGCAGGTGCGGTATTATTGCAGGCCTCAGAAGTCGATCGCTTTTTGGGCTTTGAAATTCGTAGCGACGGAACGCAAAATTCCTCTCTCAATTTGGCTTACAAAGCCGAGTCAAAAGGATTAATTGAGGGCGTGAATATCGCCCAAGGTGGATTTCATCCCATCACCATGAACGGTCAAGAAATTTATCGTTTTGCCGTAAAAAAAGTGCCGGAAGTCATAGAAAAAGCTATGTTTCGGGCAAATATCAGCGTTGCTGAAATTGACTGGCTGCTGTTGCACCAAGCCAATCAGCGGATTCTGGATGCAGTTGCCCAAAGGTTAAAGATTCCCCCCGAAAAAGTAATTAGCAATTTGGCGAATTACGGCAATACCTCAGCGGCTTCAATTCCCCTTGCCTTAGACGAAGCCGTGCGTCTGGGTAAAGTTAAAGCGGGCGATACTATTGCTGCTGCTGGTTTCGGTGCAGGTTTGACTTGGGGGGCGGCAATTTTTAAATGGGGAAGATAATATTTGGCGACCGTTTGTAAACTTGCTCCGGTTATTGTCGGGAGTTCGATCGAGTAAAATACAAATCCTTTAACACGCCATACCTAAGGCAAGGTTCGCAGCGGTGCACCACCTCGACATCAGTTATTGACAAGCGCGTGCTGAAATGGAAAATCCTCTATTCTTCGATCGACTTTCCCCGGCTTGAAGGTGAAAATTTTTGTTACGGCTATTAATTAAATTAAAGTAGCAAAAAAAATATAAACCTGGTAAAAAAGGCAATTATATGTTATAATTGTGAGTCGCGTGAGTCGCGAGTAGATAGTTCGTTAACCGAAAGATAGCGGATACCAGCGAGCGAAGTTAGAAGCGGGAAAGAAAGAATTTTTGCAATCACCAATTAGCAACCACCAATTAGCAGATTACCGGAAAAATGACTAAAACAGCATGGGTATTTCCCGGACAAGGTTCCCAGGCGATCGGGATGGGTGCAGACTTATTAAACTTGCCAACAGCCAAAGCCAAATTTGAGCTCGCTAAAGAAATTTTAGGCTGGTCTGTCCCGGAAGTTTGCCAAAAAGAAGAAGCAAAACTATCTCGGACTCTCTACACTCAGCCTTGCTTGTTCGTAGTAGAAAGTATTTTGGCCGACTTAGTGCGAGAAAAAAGCGATCGACCAGCGGTAGTTGCCGGTCACAGTTTAGGAGAATATGTTGCCCTATACGCAGCAGGCGTCTTTGACTTTGAAACCGGATTGCGTTTAGTCAAACGCCGCGCCGAACTCATGGAAACTGCCTCTGGCGGGCAAATGGTGGCTTTGATCGGGTTCGACAGGCAGGAACTAGAATTGCAAATTCAATACAGCCGAGACGTAGTGCTGGCAAACGACAACAGCGAAGCACAAGTCGTGATTTCTGGAACGCCTGCAGCAGTAGAAGATTTGCTTGCCAAAATCAAAGTCAAACGCGCCGTTAAATTGAATGTTTCCGGTGCGTTTCACTCTCCCCTGATGGCATCAGTGGCGGCAGAGTTTCAGCTAGCCTTAAAGTCTGCCAGGTTTTCCGATGCTAAAATGCTGGTGCTCTCGAACGCAGAACCCTCCGCCACTACCAGCGCCGCAACTTTAAAGCAGCGGTTGACTCAGCAGATGACCAAAGGCGTGCGGTGGCGAGAAATTTCCCTGCAATTGCCACAACAAGGAATTGATCGGGTAGTGGAAATTGGCCCCGGCAAAGTTCTCACAGGTTTGATCAAACGGACTTGTCCCGATTTAGCGCTGGTAAATGTTAGTAGTTTTGCAGATTTACCCGCTTAATATATTTTTAGCCTGTTATTAAACGGCAGGTTATAAAATTGAGAGTTAACAGGCCTGAAGATTGCCGAAAAACAAATAGCAAAACAGGCAAATCCGAATATTGCCTGTTTTGCAAATGGGGGATAGACGATCCAGACAGTTAAAAAATATTAATCCAAAATCTAGAAATCGATCGACCTGACGGGGCGATCGACAATTCCTGATGTAAACTAGGCGTAAAAACCAAGCTTATCTGGTACTTATATGAAAAAAGTCCTTTATTGGTTGATGGGTGACAAGGCAGGCAGAACCATCGTAGGTGCGTGGAACTGGATGTGGGGACTGCCCGTAGAATCCGGCGGCCAGGTGTCGGTGGCGGTAGCCGAAGAGTCACTGCGATCAATGCAAGAATCAGTGCAAAAGCTAGCAGCAGCAGTCTCTACCCAAGTTGCAGCCTACCAGCGCGCCAAAACTAAATATGAAGAAAAAGTTAGGGAAATGCAAACCCTAGAGCGCCAAGCCATCACAGCCCAGCGCAACGGCAACGAAGAAGCAGCCCGCTTGGCAATGGCGAAGGTAATTCAGACAGAACAAATCCTGCCGCAATTAGAATCCCAAGTAAAACAAGCCGAACAATACGTCAACGCTTCCAAAGACAAGCTAAATCGAGAACGGATGAAGCTGGAAGCTTACAAAACCGATATGCAAAATATGAAAGATATGGCCGAGATTAACGAAGCCCTCGGAGCCATATCCAAAGTCAACAACGACCTCAGTATCGATTCAGCTCGATCGCAGTTTGAGCAAGCCAAAAACGCCGTCCACGGCCGCCACCTCAAACAGCAAGCTTTAGCAGAAATATCTGAGAACCCCCAAGAAAGACTTCAGGCAGAATTAGAAAATATGACCTTAGACGATGAAGTTAATCGCAGGCTGCAAATGTTAGACGACTCCAACAACAAAGAACTTCCCAACTAAGGAGAATTTTATGGCTAAGAGCGGGCCTCCCCCCATAGTTTTTATTCTGTTATTTCTGTTGCTCGCCGGTGGCGGTTGGTTCTTTTTTCTCAACAAACCAACATCCCAGGATGCCAACAACACCCCGACTCCCACACCGGCAGGCAATGCTGTCGCACCTCCAGTCGCGCCAGTAGTCGGCGGCGCTTCGCCTGTTGCGGCTAGTTCCTTTGCGCTTGCAGCTTCCGTGCCTGCGGGTACGGCGGTGAGAATTGACGGTTCCACCAGCATGGTGACAATCAATCAGAACCTCAAGAACGGCTTTCAAGGCAAGTTTTCCGGCACGATAGTCGATACCAAAGCAAACGGTTCTGCAAAGGGAATTCAAGATTTGGTCGCAGGAACAGCCGATATTGCAGCGATATCGCGACCTTTGACGGCTCAAGAACAAGGTCAGGGTTTGGCAGCGGTGCCTGTTGCGCTAGATACGATCGCCCTTGTAGTCGGCATTAACAACCCCTTCAAAGGAGGTTTAACCTCGGTTCAAGTTCAAGATATTTTCAAGGGAAATACTCAAGACTGGTCGAAAGTCGGCGGCCCGGCGGGCCCGATTAAAGTAATTAACAGACCGGCAGTTAGTGGCACTCACCAAACGTTTAAACTGGACTTCCCCCATAAAAATGTACTAACAGTCCTAAAACTCTTACTCTACAAAGGATGCAACTGTTGAGTAAAAAATTTGTACCCATTTATAAGCAATAGCTGACGCAGGATCTCGCCCTCAATTGTTGTAGATTCAATATAATTGCCGAGCGCAAACAGATATCAATCATCTACATGGGTACACATTTTTTACTCAACAATTGAAACCTTTGTGGTTTGAGGGTTTTGAGCCTGTGTAAGTATATTTGCAGGGGGGGAAGTTCAGTTTAAAGAACAAGTGCTTGGAGGTGGCGAGTTTGGCACGACGCGAAATACTACCACGCTCGATCGAGATGCGACAACTCCCCTGCTGCAAGCTTTAGGCAACAATGGCATTGGCTATGCGACTTTCGCTCAAGTAGTCAATCAGAGAACGGTGCGCGTTGTTCCCGTCAACGGTGCGACGACGGATGCGGGTAACTATCCTTACAAGCGGCAGTTGTACTACGCCTACAAAAATCCTCCTAGCCAAGCAGTTAAGGATTTCTTGGGCTATGCCACTTCTTCGGAAGGACACAAAGCCATGCTGGCAGGAAATTGAGCCTTTGCACACAAAAGTCCGACATTCACTGAAATAGTCCACCCGACTCAAGTCTGGCGCTACACAAGCTTCCCCCCGCGCAGGCGGACTTCTTCTTTAACCGGAACTTATATCAATTCCGCCAGCGCCGGAATGATGTCATATCCGCGCTTGATCGTCATGGTAAAGTCGAATGAAGCTGCCAACAAATATCAACGCAATTTTCAGTTTTTTGACTCACAGTCAACAGTTACAGCACTTTCCTGGTAAGTGCTTTAAGATGCGATTACCCTAGCCTTGTGTAATCTACCAAAGAAATTGTGCGTATTCGTAATCGCTATTCGCACCTTAAAAAAGATAAATTGTGCAGAATTACCGATCGACTAAAAACACAATTCCCAATTCCCCAATGTCATCGCATTTCCGCAACTCTCACAGTCTCTGTAGGTGGCATAATTGCCTCTTTAGCATTCAACTTTTGATTCAACTCCCGAATCCGGCGCGACAGCAAGCGAATAATATTCACAGCAATTCCCGGCGTTTCATCAATCGCATCGTATAGCTGCATTTGAGTCAGCATCAAACACTCGGATTGTTCGAGAGTAGAAATAGAAGCCGATCGAGGTTCTGCATCAAACAGCGACATTTCCCCGAAACAAGCCCCCGCTTTCAACTGTGCCAAATCCCGATCGCCTATATGGACCCGCACCGTTCCCGATACCAAAATATAGAGAGACCGCCCTTCTTGTCCTTCCGTAAAAATCCTGTGCTTGGAAGGAAATGAAAGTTCATCCATTACCGATGCTAGACGCACGAGAAAATCATCCCGCAGTTCCTTAAAAATCGGAACCTCCCTCACAAACAATAGGCGTTCGACGCTTGTTAACATAATGAGATGCAATGATTAATTTAAACTTAAAAAGGGGAAGGAGAAGGGGAATAAAAACGGTTGACAATTGACGGTTAACTGTTGACTGACAATAACAACTGCCAACTGACAACTGACTAACGTTACCTTTTTCCCCCAGCACCCAACTCTGCCATCATCTCTTCAACTTGAGCGGATACCAAATTATCGGGGTCATTTTGCAGCCTGGGCAACAATTCGACCAAAGCCCGCGGCGAGGCTATTTTCAAATAGGCTAACACTGCTTCGCGGACAAAACCCGTCGGGTGTTGCAGACATACAAGAGTTTGTTGAGCGGTAAGACTCCAGCGCGCTTCCCTCGCCAAGTGAAAGCAGCAGGCCAAGGCCCAATCCGAAAGGAAGTGGCGCAATTCTAGCAAGCGGCGCAAACGATCGCTAGGGGCTAGAGGTTTGTAAACCATCAATTCCGAGAGGTTGCTCAATTTTTCTCTTTCCGAGTGTTGATCTAACAAATTGATGAGCGATCGCTTCCTAGCTATATCCACAGTATTATCGAGAATTTCCAATCCCCTAGCAACCAAAGAAGGTTGGCCTGAAGCGATGTTGAAAGCAGCGGCTTGTACCGTGTCCAGCGGATAAAGAAACTTCATCAGCAAAAAACACCGCTCCCTAGCATCAGCTTCCAACCCCGCCAGAGCCCGCTGCAACAATTGAGCCGTATCGTTCCCCGGTTCCCGGCGGCTGTTGCCCTCTCGCTCTGAGAAATTGCCGTAGCTTGTTACCCCAGACAAATCTACCAGAGCTGCATAAATTTGACCGATAAACATTAACTCCTGTTCGATGAGAGTTTCCAAGCCGCTACGGCCGATGCGGTCTAGAACCCCTTCTATCCCCGCTTCCGAAGGCATTTTCAACAGGATGCGGAGGATATTGCGCCTCGTCGTTCCCCAAGCCGTCATCAAATTGCTCACCAAAATGTCTATCGCCTCCGGAGTCCCAATTTGACCGAGAGCGGTCCAAGCCTGCAACCTAACCAAATCCGACTTGTGGATGTCCTCAGCCAAATACACGAGCAAAGGAATGGCGTCGTTGTGAAGTTTGACTATAGCCTGCAAAGCCGCTTCTCTAGTCGATTTGTAACCAAGTCCGCGCAGCAGCGAAGGATAATATTCTTCCGAATGAGTAGACGAAATCACGTCTAACAGAGCGCATCGCACTCGCAGAGATTCATCTTGCAACAGATTGGGGATATGCAGCCGCAGTCCTTGCAAATAATCAGCTTCTCCCAGAGCCCGCGTCCCCATAACACGTTCCCGCTCTTGCTTGTGTGTCAGCATTTGCCGCAGCGTATTAGTAGCCTCTGCCTTTTGCTGGCGATCGCCCCTTCTCATAATTAAAGCAGCCGCCGTACCCCGCACCACCGGATCGACCGTCGGCTGCAAGTAAGGCCGCAAGCTCTCAATATTCGGTTCAGCTTCCGTCAGCCAGATGTAGCGCAAAGCCAAGGCCAGAACCTCCGGCGGTAATGATTGCTGCGAGAGTGCGCGGACAGATTCTAAATATGCGGGGTTCGGGTGTTGCAGCATCGTTTCCAAGCTCTGGCGCTGCAAACCTGGGGACAGGGAATCGAGGAGGGGAGCCAGAACTTCTCCGACATTTTTGGGGTCAATTTGCGTCAGGAGTTCTATGCAAGAGCGCTTTTCATCTTCGCCCCCCGGCTTTTGTAGAGTTTCCACCACTGCGCGCTTGAGAGCTTTGAGGTCAACGTCTGTGACGCCCAAGCGCCCCCGCTCCGCACTTTTGACCAACAAACCCACGTATTGAGAGCGGATCAGCCATACGACAAACACCCACAACATTGCCAATATTACGATCGCGCCAATAAATATCAAGCTTTGCTGGTCGTGAAATATATTTTCGTCTTGCTGGGGGAGTATTTTGCCTGTCACCCACAGCATAATCAGGATGCCTACTCCTGTAGCTCCGCAGGATAAAGGTTCGCCCACACCGTTGACCAAAGTTTGAATTCCCGATCGAATATTGTCGGGAATCGGTTGAAATAAAACCGGGCTAACGGTTTCCAAAAGCGTGTAGTGAAGCAGTTCGTCTAAAAATCTCAGCAATATTAGCCCGATAAACACAGATACTAGCTGGCTCAGAGATGCTCCTATGGTCAGCACCCCGAGTATAGCGATGCCCGCCGGCAAAATCATCGCCGTCACGAATACACCGATTCTTTCCACCAACCTGCTCGAAGCGAACCACTGAGTCGCCACTTGAAACAAGCCTTGTATGCCTTCATAAATGCCCAGGAAGCTAGCGATCCAGCTAGCTCCGTCTTCCGGGTTTTGGTATTCTAACTGGCTGTAAAATTGGAAATCTACCAGCACGTAGACGACTTCTGCGAGGATGAAGAAACTGACTAGAGGTACGGCGTATTTTTGTAGCGGGCCTGTAACTTTGCGGGCGGTAAATTCTTCTTGGTCGTCGTCTTCGTCGTCATCCGTCCAGTGAGCCGTTTCCGGGAATGCTTGGCTGTATTTTTCCGTGAGGTAGTAGAGCAACACCGAGCCTGTCGCCACCATCAACCCCGATATGAGGGTAACGTTTTTGAGTCCAACTACGTACAGCAAAACAGGCAAAGAAAACCCGCTGACTACTCCAGCCACTAGATAGCCGCTGCTGACTAGCGGATAGGTGCGCTTGATTTCTCTAATGTTAAACAGTTGGTTGGAAGTGATGGAAGTGTTGAGGTCGTTGAGGACATAGCAAGCTTCCACCCACAGCCACATTAAAAAAATAGTAATAAAAGCGATGCTGATGCCAGCTATCTTAGTATTTTCGTAGCCGATGCCGAATCGAAACAAAAATAGCGGTACCGACATCATACCCAGAACCACTACGACGGTGCGCCTCAGCGGCAGGATTTTTTGCAGCCACGAGTAGACAAATCCCAAGCCAGAACCGATAAAGGCGCTGGCTATGTAGATAAAGGGCATTTTGTCGGCACCGTACTCGTCTAAAAACAGACCTACTGTGCTGAGTTCCAGCCAGATCAGCCCGACGGAGGTTAGAGTGTAGACGAGGAACATCAGTACGGTTCGCTCTACTTCTTCCGATCGCAGGTTGAGCGATCGCAGCACTCCTTGTCTTACTCCCGCCGAACCGCTGATTTGAAAATTTTCCATGCAGCGTTGATTTCCCTGTGTGGTAGCTTAATTCCTGACTAAATTCGCAAGTCATCAGCTATCAGTCACCAGCTTATGACTGATGACTGCTTACTAATGACTATCTATTTATACTTTCTTGGGCGACAGCAGCATCATCATACTGCGTCCTTCTTTTTTGGGGGCTTGCTGCACTTCTGCGATTTCCTGCAAATCTGTGGCCATGCGCTTAAGCAAGTCCTCTGCTAGGTTGCTGTGTTGGATTTCCCGACCTCTAAACATGATCGTGGCTTTTACTTTGTCCCCAGATTTGATAAAGCGGTCTGCTAGTTTGAGGCGCACTTGGTAGTCGTGTTCTTCAATTTTGTAGCGCATCTTCACTTCTTTAACATCGGCAGTGTGCTGCTTCCGCTTTGCTTCTCGCGCTTTCTTTTCCTGCTCGAATTTGTACTTCCCGTAGTCCATTACCCGGCATACGGGCGGGTCAGCTTTGTCGCTGACAAGTACGAGATCGAGTTCTTTTTCTTCTGCCAGGCGCAGCGCTTCTGCAGGCGTCAATATCCCTAGTTGCGCGCCGTCGGTATCGATTACCCGGATTTTGGGGTATCGAATATTTTCGTTGATCTGGGGTAGGTTGCGATTTTGTCTTCTTTCAATCACAGGCATGAATGGTTTTACAAGCAGTAGTTTAATAGCGAAGCTTCTTGATAGTTACAGGTTTGATCTGTCAATATTTCACGATTGACGATCGAACTGTTTTATAAGGTGTTACCCTTACCGGACGTACTACCGCGCCCTGTGTCCCCTCCGCTAAAGCCTTGGGGAATATTTGGACGATCGTAAATGAATTCTTACAATACTTGCTATTCTACTCAGTCTGGCTGGGTTTCTGCCTAGTTTTATTTTAACTTCACACACGATCGCCCGCCCTGTTGCCCGATTGATGACAAAACCGTCAAAAATTCAGGGTAAAAGCTTAAGGATGAGGTACAGCCGCTTTTCCTAGCCCATCTCGCCCGGTCTGGCAAGTCCCCCAAGTCGCCTGATTTGCCTTGTAGAATAGGTATAAGCAAGTGTAAATTTATGTTGCGAGCTGAGGCAAAATTGACAAATTCTCTGCTGTGGCACCAACGGGTGGGAACTCAACGAGACTGGATGTGGCGGGGTTGGCAAACTCGCTACACTTATTTGCGGCCGACTTTGGGGCGAAATCAAGGCGCGCTGGAATTTCAAGATTCTGCGGCAGAACCAATGGTCCCGCGCGCATCGGGAACGCCGATTATTTTACTGCACGGGTTTGGAGCTTCGATCGGGCACTGGCGACAAAATCTCGCCCAACTCGCCGAAAACCAAACCGTTTACGCCTTGGATTTGTTAGGGTTTGGCGCTTCCCAAAAAGCTCCGGTCAACTACTCTGTGTCTTTGTGGGTCGATCAAGTTTATGATTTCTGGCTGACTTTTATCAGAGAGCCGGTAGTCTTGGCAGGAAACTCGATCGGATCGCTAATTTGTCTGGCCGTAGCTGCAGCTCACCCGGACATGGTAGCCGGCATCGTGATGATTAGCCTCCCAGACCCCTCTGTACGAGCCGAAGCGGTGCCCGGATGGCTGCTTCCGGCGATCGAAGCTGTGGAAAGTTTGTTTGCTTCTCCGATCGTACTCAGGCCTTTGTTTTATTTGGCCCGCAAGCCTTCCTTTGTCCGTCGCTGGGTTGGCTTTGCCTACTCCAACCCCGAAGCTGTTACCGACGAATTAGTTGAAATTCTAGCAGGGCCTGCGGGCGATCGGGGAGCTGCCCGCGCCTTCTGCGCTTTATTTAAAGCTGTAGGCAGTTCAAAATTTTGCCCCAGTGTCAAGATTGTGATGCGAAATTTAACAATCCCCATGCTGTTAATTTGGGGCAAACAAGACCGGATGATTCCCCCTCGGTTCGCCCGACCCCACCAATTTGTCGAATGCAATCCCAATTATGTAGAGCTAGTGGAATTAGATAATGCGGGCCACTGTCCCCAGGATGAATGCCCGGAACAAGTAAATCAAGCAATTTTGAACTGGATGAGCCGGAATTTTACACCTATGGGCGAGAGCCCATTGCAGCACTGTTGATTAGACATGAGGTCGTGGATTACTAAGATAAAAAAATAACTTTTAGGTATCGATCCCCCTCAAAAATAACTTTGCTAGAACTCCATCCCCCTGGTGGTATGGTATAGCAGATGTTGAAGGCGATCGCGACGAGCGGAGCGGGTAAAAAGAAGTCCGAGGCAAGGCGCAATCAACCACTTAGGTTTCAAAAATTAAGAACGTCCTTACCGTCACGGCGGTTGCTATATTACAAAACTTCCCTATCTTGATAGTCAGTCGATTTGAGGTTCAAGATAGACTCCCCAGCGGCTATCTAGAGGCTTGAACTAACCTAAACCACTTGTTTGCTGTGAAGGACTCCTGCTGGAAAGTAAGTCTCCGTCTTTCTGTGATGTCATGTATCTACTGTTATTGATGGCGCCTTTTTTTAGAAGCTCAGACATTGACACAATCACCAAGATAGTGTATCTTCTCTAACTGGTAGTACACATCCAAGTTATGCAGTTAGTCGAAAGGCAACTCATTAAACCAAATCACAGGTTTTACCCAGAAGCCGATCGATTGTCCTGGCTGTCCAACAAACTTTACAACTGCGATAACTATATCTACGGTCAAAACTTTTTCTCAGGTCAACTAACTAATGCTCTGGCTGTCGATCGTGCACTCAAAAAGAGTCTAAAGGACAAAGCATTGCCCGCCCAAGTAACACACAAAACTCTCGCGTTACTGCTGAAAATATGGACTAGCTATCATACTGTCAAATTGGCTGGCGCGATAGCGATCGCCCCACTAAGTTTCAAGCAGTACCGAAAATCCCTGATTAAAAAATTCAGAAAAAAAGAGAGCAGGGGGGATATGTAGTTGTATTTAGTCAATGTGTTAGCAAAAAAAGCTTTCCCAAAAGAATATGCCAGTTGGTCTGGGAGTAACATTTGGCAACCTTGAAAAGTTACCTAAATCTTGAAAATCCGGATTGTTCGCGAGTTAAGTTGTTAAGTTATTGAGGTAGTTTAGGAAAAGTTAGAAGAAAATGCAAGTGTAAAGCGGATTATAACCCTTGCCATAACGAGCTTCGCCAACATTAAAGAGCTATGAAACCCCTCCCTGGAAGAACGCTAAGATTCTACCTTCTAACTTGTACCTTCTAACTTGTACCTTCTAGCTTCAAGAAACACCCTGTTTCTTGCTCCTAAAAATAAATACCTTCCCTTGTGCAAACAATATTTCAGTCTGCTTATAACCGATCGCCCCCAAGTATACGGGAAAGTTAAAAAAATGCAGGGTTCTGGCATTTGGAAGCCTGTTAACGCATAAAAAAGTCAATTTAGCCAACAACTGACGGCCCCCGTGCCACCGGTCTGCTGGCGGCTAACTGCTGAAAGCCGATCGGGCAAGCAGCGCCCTTCCAGCTTTTGGCAGTAACGCAAACGAGGAAAAAACTGTCGTGAAATTCCACTGGCTACTACCGAGTTTCTTAAGTGTATTTTTGCTCGCCGGAGCCGCCGAAGCAGCTAGACTGCAATCTTGGCGGTTTGATGCTTCAGAGAACCGGCTTTACATTACAACAGACGGGGGAGTACAACCCAAGGCTCAACTGATTTTCAACCCGATGCGGTTGGTAATCGACTTGCCGGGGACGAGTCTGGGTCGTCCCTCGGTCAGCAAACCCATCTCAGGGGCGATCGAATCGGTACGGGTAGGGCAGTTTGACAACGATACGACCAGAATTGTGGTCGAGATCAAAGACGGGTTTACTATAGACCCTCAGCAAGTAAAATTCCGGGGGATTTCTCCGAGCGAGTGGACAGTGGATTTGCCAACGCCGGTGCGGGGAGAAACTCAAAATCCGATTTCAGAGCCCGGGGGAGAAAGATTATCGGCTGAACCTTCAGCATCCCAAGCCCAGTCGGCCGAGGCGACTGTAGTTCAGAACGTTCAGGCGACGGCGGACGGTTTTTTAGTCCGCACAGTGGGCGGTCGCCCCCAAATTAATTTTCAACAAAGTCGGGCTGGGGACATCGCCACCCTCGATATTGAAGGAGCTAGTGTAGCTCCGGGCCTAAGCAGCCAACAGCCTCAAACCAACGGTCAGCACGGGGTTGACAAGATTGAAGTCCGGCAACTACCAACAGACCCGCCCGTTACCCGCGTGACTTTGCGGATGAAGAATTCTAATACTCAGTGGCGGGCATCTGTGAGCAATTTGGGCGGGGTTGTGCTATTGCCTGGAAGTGTAGTACGACAGCCCTCGGTTTCCCGCCGCGTGACTGTAGATCCTCCGGCTAGACAAGCTCAAGGAAATTTAGCGAGAGTTCAGTCAATTGATTTAGCCAGTAACGGCACGCAACTGGTGGTGAAAACTGACCGCCAAGTCTCCTATACCAGCGGCTGGGACCAGGGGTCGAGAGCTTACTGGATCAGGATCGCCTCTGCTGTCCTAACGGGGGAAATTCCTCAGCTCGATGCCAACAGTCCTGTATCTTTTACAGCCAGCCAAGAAGATGCGGAGACTGTGGTGATTTGGGTGCAGCCGCGATCGGGGGTAGAGGTAGGCAGGGTGACGAGACCGAACCCGCAGTTGCTGTCTTTGCAGTTGCGATCGACTGCTAGCGCGCAGCAGCCTTTGACTCGCACTCCCAATTTGCAGCCTTTGCCGAGAAGGACTTTCGGAAACGAAGATTTGCCCCAAGCTTCTAACCGCCGCGCCGTAGTAGCGATCGATCCTGGTCACGGTGGCCGCGATCCGGGGGCAGTCGGAATTCAGGGCATTCAGGAGAAGGAGATTGTTTTGGATATCTCTTTTCAGGTGGCGAGGCTGCTGGAACAGCAGGGCGTGCAGGCGGTGATGACTCGGACTGACGACAGCGAAATCGACCTGGAACCGAGAGTCTCTTTGGCGGAACGGGTGAATGCTACTTTGTTTGTCAGCATTCACGCTAATTCGATTAATATGAGTCGGCCGGATATCAGCGGGATTGAGACTTATTATTTCAATAACGGCGAAGATTTGGCTCGGGTGATTCACGGCAGTATTTTGCAGGGCACGGGGGCGACTGACCGCCGAGTGCGGCAGGCGAGATTTTATGTTTTGAGAAAGACTTCTATGCCTTCTGTTTTGGTGGAGGTGGGTTTTGTCACGGGTGCTGAGGATGCTGCTAGGCTTTCTGACCCAGCTTACCGCAGTCAAATGGCCGCTTCGATCGCTCGCGGCATTTTGCTTTATCTTCAACAAAGATAATATATTGCCGGAGGGATTGGTAATTGGTAATTGGTTACTTGTTATTTGTTATTGGTAGCAACTGACAACTGACAACTGCCAACTGACCAGTGCCCAGTGCCCAGTGACAAGTGACAACTGCCAACTGACAACTGACAACTAACAAATGACAACAGACTCTGGACAACAAAGAATCGGTATTTTTGACAGCGGCGTGGGCGGTTTGACTGTTTTGACACAGTTGTACCGACAATTGCCTAACGAATCGATACTTTATTTTGGAGATACGGCGAGGCTGCCCTACGGCACTCGCACGCCGTCAGAAATTGTGGAGTTTGTCCGCGAAATTATGGCCTGGTTGGTGGAACAGGATGTGAAAATGGTCATTATGGCCTGCAACACCAGTTCTGCTTTGGCGATGGAGATGGTGCAGGCTGAATTTGATATCCCGGTGCTGGGAGTAATTCTGCCGGGGGCGCAGGCTGCGGTGCAGCAAGGCAAGCGAATCGGGGTCATCGCAACTCCTGCTACGGCTGCTAGCAATGCTTATCGAAATGCGATTTTGGAGATGGACGATTCTTGCCTGGTGTGGCAGGTTAGCTGTCCGGCTTTTGTGCCGCTGGTGGAGCAAAACCGGATTCACGACCCTTATACTTGTGAGGTGGCTCGGGAATATTTGGCTCCTTTGATTCAGCAGCGCATCGATACGCTGATTTACGGCTGCACTCATTATCCTCTGTTGGCTCCTGTGTTTCGCTCGCTTTTGCCTGCTGGGGTGACATCGATCGATCCTGCAGTACGGGTGGTGGCTGCTGCTGCCAGAGAATTGGAGCTTTTGGGGCTGCGGAATCCTGGTACTGCGCTACCTACTCGTTTTTGCGTGAGCGGCCCGCCGCAGCAGTTTGCGGAGTTGTCGGTGCAGTGGCTCGGTTGTACTCCTGCTGTTGAGAAAATATCCCTGCCGACAGTTGTACGTAGCGAAGCGGGGCGTAAGCCATCGCCCGTATCGCTGGAATCTGCCGAATAAGCTGGAAAATTTATAGGTTAATCTAACCCCCCAAAACTCAGGTAAAGCTGGCTCTGGGGGGTTTAATTATTGCGATGTAACCTAGCAATTACACATCAATAGGTAATATTATTGAACAAAAGCTTTGATGAACAATGCAAATAATGTCCTATACGTGCTGGATCTCTTCAGCCTTGAACCATGTCACCCTATGTATCACAAGCAGTTTTACTTGTAGACGGCTATAACATAATTGGACTTTGGCCTCGACTCCGAGAGAAGCGCGATCGCGACGAACTCGAAACAGCTCGCCGCGAGTTGATTGAGGTTTTAGTTAACTACAGCGCCGTTCAAGATTTTGAAGCTCGACTGGTGTTTGACGCGCACTATCGAGATACTCCCGGCGTTAAAGAAATTATTACTAAAAATTTATCGGTGCACTACACTGACTTCGGTCAGACAGCAGATACTTATATTGAAAAATCTTGTGCTAGTTTGCGCTACGAGTTGCGATCGGTCAAAGGCAAAGGCCGCATGATTGTCGCCACCTCAGACCGAGCGCAGCAATTGACCGTAGTCGGCTATGGTGCCGAATGGATGTCCGCCGAACAACTAGCGGCTGAGGTAGAATCCACTGCCCGCCGCAGCGAGCGCCAGCACAAATCCCGCAAACACAACTCCAGTCGCTTTCTCGCCAATTCCCTCGATCCAGAATCACAGCAGCGCCTCGCTAAATTGAGAATGGGGCTGCATTAGCTGCTGAAACCCTCTTGCTGTATGACAAAAAAAAAGTTTGTCAAAGGCCTTGCCAAATCGAGTAAGTTCAGCTATTGTTAGTAATTGTGGGTAACAAAAAAACCCAATCCTCGGTAGCTCAGTGGCAGAGCGGTCGGCTGTAATGAATGCAAGCCTTTGGCATCAACCAAAAGCCCTAATGACATAGCAGCTCTATCCGGTAACGGGTACTGAAAAATCGGGTGAATTCAAGGAAACCGTAGCACTTCGGGTGGCGGCAATCTTGAGCCAAGTCTGGCGAAAGGCAGCGGTTACGATCGCAAGTAGCCGGAAAGGTGCAGAGACTAGAGATGAGGAGCCTAACCAATAAATCTCACAGCGCCCGACATCCGACGACAGATCAAAAGCATGATTTGTAGGGATGATGAAATAGTCCGCGCCCTTCGGAAACGTTGGGATAAGTGTAACCGATTGGTCGTAGGTTCAAATCCTACCCGGGGAGTTAGTAAAAGTCTGAAGTTGGAATTTTCCAGCTTCAGACTTTTTGTTTTTTAAGATTTGAGATGGTTTGGTGTCAAGCTTTCTGGTAGCGCCTTAATTCACATCGCTGTGAGTGTGGATTAACTCACCTTCCATAGGTATGGAAATATTCAACTTAGACAACTCCGGGTTTAATATCGCCTTGACAATACCAGAACTCACCATCACCTCCAAACACCCAAGGGCTTGATGAAGAGCTACTCGAGCGTGTTGCACAGAAAAACGCTCTCCAAGCACCAGTATCAACTGCCGATAAATTTGTTCAATGTACTGAGTGTGGCTCAAAATGTCAATCAGCAAACCATAAAAACCTGTAATGGGCAAGCGCTGACCGTTCTTAACATAACACTTGATCCTGTTAATTTCACCAGCATTATAAACCGCTACAAATTCAACATCAGCCTCCACTAAGTCTAACTGAAACACATTGTACGCCGAAAGTAGCCAAGGAACCTCCTCCTTTGAAAAGCGCTGCATCACCTGTTTCATACAACCCAAATCAAATCCAGCAATCACCGCTTGACCCAAAATATCATTCGTAAATCCACCTTGAGCTAACCACCGAAAAGCTTTTTCCGGGCTTAAATTCAAACCAGCATCCCGCGCAATTTCCCTTGAATGTTCTTGTAAATCAGTGAATTGACCGTTAGCAGCGTACCAATAATCAGCGAAGCGAATATGCTGTTCAACTCGGCTCCGTTGATTGTGGTCGTATTGAGATTTAAGCCAGTTGCCGTCGTATTTCTGCTGCTCTTCTTGCTCTAATTCCAAAATCGTGTAAGCCAATTCACGGGCACCGGTATGAGCTAAAGTCATGCCCGCCGATAAAATCGGGTCAGCAAAACCAGCAGTTTCACCTACCAAAAACCAGTTTTCTCCTACTGTTTTATCAGCCAAGAATGACCAATCTTTTGTAGTTTCAATCTTTCCGGTACTGGTAGCATTAGCGATTAACTTGTTGATGCGAGGTTCGCTATTGAGGGCTTCGGTATAGATATCCTCTGGTCGCTTTTTCAGTGACTTATAATGTTCCGCAGGGCAAACGAAGCCGATACTGGTGCGAGTTGGCCCCAAGGGAATGAACCAAAGCCACCCGTGACTCAAACTCATTACCTGTATCCGGGTGCCGCCAACGCCAATTTTATCTGACCATTCAGCGTTTGTCCAATAGTCCCAGATAGCTATATTTTGTAGTCGCGTCGGGCTGTGTGTCTTAACGCCCAAAGCTCGCCGCAGCACGCCAATGTGACCGGATGCGTCGATGTAGTAGCGGGCGGTTATTTGTTCTTGCGATCGCACGTGCAAAGCCGTAATCCGATCGCCCACTACATCTACCTTAAGAACCGCAGTTTCTTCTCTGACTAAGCATCCCATTTCTGCCGCGTGGCGCAGCAAAATTTCGTCATATTTTGCTCGATCGACCTGAAAAGCAGTTTGCCGTCTCTGTCCCTCAAATTTAGCAGGCCGCTGTTCATCTTTAAACAACTCCGGCTGAATGAAATTAAAATCCCAAGGCTGTGGATCTGTTCCCCAGCGATAGATTCCACCAATCTTAATCGGGAAGTCGGCTGCTTCTACTTTGTCCCAGCATCCCATTTCCTGAAGCACATCACTAATTTGAGGCAATTGACTTTCCCCAACGTGATCGCGAGGGAATTTTTCTTTCTCTACGATTAGCACGCTCAGATTGGGATTGTATTTCTTGATCAGAGTGCCAGCAGTGCTCCCAGCGGGACCGCCGCCGACAATAACAACGTCGTAATGGCTCATATCAAATAGAGATAGTAGATACTACTTTTTTTGGGCATTGAAGAGACAAATGTATAACTGGTCAGCCTCGTCGGAATCAGCGAGGCTGAAATCTGTTTGCAACAGGTTTTATCCGACTGCGAGTTTTTCCTCTTCCGGTATGTGAGAAGTGTGGGAAATATCTAAATTCTCAGTCCAAGTATGAGCAATATCTAAATTCTCAGTCCAAGTATGAGCAATATCTAAATTCTCAGTCCAAGTATGAGCAATATCCAAATTCTCAGTCCAAGTATGAGCAATATCCAAATTCTCCGTCCAAGTATGAATAAGATTCGGTTCTAGCTCATTGATTGGAGTTGAATTGCTGTTCACTTGTGACATAATGCCTCTCCTTCTAAGTAATGAAGTTATCTAATTCTAAAACGTTCTAGTTCTAAAAGTGGAAAAGTTTACATTTCGCAATCTACGCAGCTTTTAAAGGTTGCAAAATATCCCATGGTTTGGCAAAAGGTTGCTCAAAGCTATGGGTTTTTGCATAAACCAGAAGCTCATCCGTCAGTTCGGTAAAAACTTCAAACAAGTTATCAACTATCTTAACAGCCTCTTGACGGGTTTCCTCTGACAGTTGTATGTTTTTAATCAATTGATCCACTTCCGGCGTTCCTGTAGTATGACCTGTTTCCACTGCTAGATGAAAACACCCAAAATAAAGAAACTCCTGTTGGGTAATTGTTCGTAATTCTTGAGCAATAGGTGCCGCCGTTGAGAAGAACACATTACCCGTTGCTTCTATCACTTCCAGAATAGCTAACTTCGTAGTAGGACTAGCCCCAAAAGCAGAGCGAAAAATTTGATGTGAGACCCAACGCGAAGCTTTTGTTTCTTCATTCCACAGAAAATTCAAAGCATCGCTGAACTTCACAGATCTGTTAATACCCAGTGTTTCCAAATCTTGCAAAAACCACAACCAGTGATGATCGTCTTCATAAGTGTGATTGTTGACTATTACCTGAAGTGGATCGTTGGTTGGTTCTTCTCGGAAGACATACTTGTTAAATTCACCAAAACTCATCACGAAAGGAGAAACACAGGGAGCGAAAGCTAGGCGCTGTCTTGGGTCTATACTTGTGTCCCGCATAAACTCAAATAGCCCAGATTTAGCAAATTCTTGCTTCTTCTTTTCAATCAATGCTAGGACTTCTTCCATGGCGATGCACCTGATGATGAAAACATGGTAGCAAGTTGATCATCATAAATCTATGATCTAAATCATGCTTGTTTATGATGCACGTCATATTAGATTGTACTCTCGATCGGCTAAACCAGCGTTTTCCAGCCCTGGGCGTCCCATTTTTTCTGGGTGACAAGGCTCAAAGATTTAGCTAAACCTTTAATTTATAAGGATTTGCCTGTCCTGTGTGCGATCGGCATCATAGAATTTTGTTACAATATTGTAATCAACTGAGTGAGGTGTGAGACCGTACAGGATTAAGTCTAAGTTCAAACCAGATGTTCTGCCGTCCGCTCCTCCATGCCATTTCAAAAAAGTTTAGGCATCTCCCTATTTAAAAAATCCATGAGTAATTACTGGTGTTTTAACATTATCTAAGTATTCTAATATACCCCGATCTATAAAAATACTTAAGTACCCTAAACTCGACAGTCGATCGATATCAAGCAAAATGTTTACCCAAAATTTAGTCATAGATAGAATAAGACCCATGAAAGCAATTCCTGGTTACAGAATCACAGAAGTTGTTCAACTTGGTGTGAACTCGATCATTTATCGCGGAGTCCGAGAATGCGATCGAGCGTCAGTCATTATTAAAACACTCAATACGGAGTATCCCACAATAGAAGAAATTACTCGTTTGAGACATGAATATAAAATTAGCTCGAATCTCCGACTCGAAGGGATTGTCCAACCCCATAGCTTAGAAAAATATAACAACAGTTTCGCTCTGATCTTAGAAGATTGTGGCGGTCAATCTCTCAAGCACCATCAAGCTGGTAAAAATATTAAAATTCAGAAGTTTTTGCCACTGGCTATTCAACTAGCTCAGACTCTCGGAGAAGTGCATCAAAACCAGATCATTCATAAAGATATAAAACCCTCAAATATTATCATCACACCAGATTTGAAACAAGTAAAAATCACTGATTTTAGCATGGCAACACGCCTATCTAGAGAGATTCACCAAAATAGCAATACCACAGCGCTAGAAGGCACTCTAGCCTATATATCCCCAGAGCAAACTGGTCGAATGAACCGCGACCTCGACTACCGAACTGACTTTTACTCTCTAGGCATCACGTTTTATGAAATGCTTACAGGAGAGTTACCCTTTAATTCAACCGACCCCTTAGAATTAATTCACAGCCACATTGCGGTGACACCTGTTCCTCCCCATCAGCTAACCAGTGAAGTCTCCTTGATGGTTTCATCTATTGTTATGAAACTATTAGCTAAAAATGCCGAAGACCGATATCAAAGTGCCTTGGGAGTAAAAGCAGACCTGGAAAAATGTCTAACTCAGCTACAAACTACGGGCAAAATAGAAAATTTTATTCCGGGCCAACTTGACAAATCCGGTCAATTTTTGATTTCCCAAAAACTTTACGGTCGCACACAAGAAGTAGCTAATTTGATGGCATCTTTCGAGCGAGTCAGTTGGGGAAAAACTGAGATGGTATTGGTAAGCGGTTACTCAGGCATTGGTAAAACCTCAGTTGTCAGTGAAATCAAAAAACCAATTGTACGGCAGCGGGGTTATTTTATTGCTGGTAAATTTGACCAGTTTAAGCGGGATATTCCTTATGCTGCAATAACTCAAGCGTTTGAGTCATTGATGCAGCAGTTATTCACAAAAAGCTCTGAAGACTTGGTAATTTGGAAAGAAAAGCTTTTGTCAAAGCTGGGTAATAACGGTGCAATTATTATTGACGTTGTCCCTTCTGTCGAACTAATCATTGGTTCGCAGCCTGCTGTTCCACAATTGGGAGCGACAGAATCTCAAAATCGCTTTAATCGATTGTTGAAAGAATTCATGAATGTGTTTGCCCAAGCAGAACACCCATTAGTTCTATTTTTGGATGATTTACAGTGGGCTGACTTAGCTTCTTTAAAATTGATTCAGGAATTAGTAGCTTATCAAGATAGCAGATATTTTTTACTAATAGGAGCCTATCGAGATAACGAAGTAAATTCCACTCATCCTTTAGTTCAAACTGTAGAAAAAATTCAAGAGAATGGAGTTGCTGTGCATCACATTATCCTCCCATGTTTGGATTTGAACAGCGTCAGTGAGCTAGTAGGGGATACTTTGGGCAATCAGACCAAAAATTTAAAGTGTTTGACAGAGTTAATTTTTAATAAAACTGGCGGAAATCCCTTTTTTATAACTCAACTGCTCTCAACTATTTACTCAGAACAACTGTTAGCTTTTGATTTCACTGTTGGTGCATGGCAGTGGGACATCACGGAAATTAAAGCCGCTGGCATTGCAGATTACAGTGTCGTTGAATTAGTTGCTAGGAATCTGCAACAACTCCCGGAGGAGACGCAGCAAGTATTAAAATTAGCTGCTTGTATAGGCAACCATTTTAATTTAGAAAATTTGGCAATTGTTAGGGGCAAATCAGGTTCCGAAACTGCGGCGGATTTATGGGATGCGCTGCAAGCTGGTTTAATTCTCCCCATCAGCGATGCTTATAAAATTCCGATGCTTGATGAGGAAATTGTAAAAACACACCGGAAAGGCGGGACTCCCATCCCACAAAACAATCAAAATCATCCGGCAATTATGCACCGCTCAATTGATTATAAGTTTTTGCACGATCGCGTACAACAAGCCGCCTATTCTCTAATCCCTGACTGCGATAAAAAACAAACCCACTTAAAAGTCGGCACCCTGCTACTAAATTCAACTCCAGCATCGGAGATAGCAGAAAATATCTTTGATATTGTCAACCAACTGAATATCGGGGTGGAATTCATCACAAATCAAGAAAAGCGAGATGAACTAGCTAACTTTAATCTTATAGCTGGCAAAAAAGCTAAGAGTTCTGCCGCCTATGAAGCAGCGTTCAAATATTTTAATGTGGGTCGAGAACTTCTACCCGATCGAGCTTGGCAGAGTCACTATGACTTAATCATGGAACTCTATGCCGAAGCGCTGGAATCCTCCTATATAAATACCGAGTTTGAGGGTGCATTTCAGCTCTCAGAGGTTATTATAGCACGCGCCCAAAATTTGCTTGATAAAATTAAAGTTTACGAGCTAAAGGTTTTTTTCTACTTCAATCAGAATCAATCCCAAACTTCGATAGATGTAGCTATAGAAGCTTTAAAAATGCTGGGAGTCTATATCCCGAAAAAACCAACTAAATTAAATATTTTCCTAGAGTTGATACGGACAAAACTAGCTTTAAGAAATCATCAGATTGAGGATTTATTGGAGCTGCCACCAATGACTGACCCTAATAAAATTGTGGCTCTACGGATTTTAACTAATATGAGTCCGGCCGCTTTTGTAGCAGCACCCGAAATATTCCCGCTGATCATATTTAAAATGGTTACTCTTTCTCTTAAATACGGGAATGCGCCACTGTCTAGTTTTGGGTATGCAAACTATGGTGTGATCCACTGTGGAGTATTAGGTGATATGGATTCTGGATACCGATACGGTCAAATGGCTCAGGCACTTTTAGAACGATTGCACACCAACTTGCGCCACTCTCAAATTTCACTACCTTTTAATGCTATGATCCGTCACTGGTCTGAGAGTGGCAGAGCAAGTTTTACAGGTTTAATTGAGGGTATTGAGAGCGGACTAGAAACCGGAGATATAAACAATGCTTGTTACTGTGCGAGTTTTTACAGCAATTATATATTTTTGAGTGGCGAACCTTTGGACTCTGTGGAGACTAAGCAGAGTCAATATATTCAAATGTTGGTGAATTATCAGAATGAATTTATGATGAACCATAGCAGAGTAGGGGCGCAAGTTGTCTTGAATTTGCAAGGTAAAACAGCTAATCCTTGCCTGTTAATTGGCGAAATATTTAATGAAGATATGATTCTGCCAACCTTAAGGGAGAGTAAAAATAATCTAGTACTATTTGTAGTATATCTATCTAAATCATGGCTAAGTTATCTCTTTAAAAATTATGTAGAAGCCGTAGAAAATGCCAGAACAGCATCAATTTACTGTGAGGCTGTAATGAGCATGATGTATATTCCCATCCACAATTTTTACTATTCCCTAGCGCTGTTAGCGTTGTATCCCACCCTTGCCAAAAATGAACAGAAAAAACATTTAAAACAAGTGACTTCGCTTCAAAAAAAAATGAAGCATTGGGCTGTGAGCTCTCCGGGAAATTATCAGCATAAATATGATTTAGTAGAAGCAGAAAAAGCGCGAGTATTGGGACAATATGAACAAGCTGCTCTGTATTACGATCGAGCAGTGAAAGGAGCATCGAAAAATGAATACATCCACGAAGAAGCTCTAGCCAATGAACTAGCTGCAGAATTTTATCTAGCTAACGGTCGAAATAAAGTGGCTCAGACTTATCTGATAGATGCTTACTACGGCTATATTCACTGGGGAGCAACCGCCAAGGTAAAACATTTGGAGTCACAGTATCCGATCTCTTTACCCCCTACATCGATGGGAAAAGCCAGCGCAGATCGAACTATTACTAGCACTAATTATAGCACGAGCAGCAGTCACAGCAGTTTATTGGATTGGACAACTGTTGTTAAAGCATCTCAAGCGCTAGCTAGCGAAATTGTATTGGACAAGTTGTTAGAAAAGTTAATGAAAATGGCGATCGAGAATGCTGGAGCCCAAAAAGGTTTTCTCCTGATGCCCGAGGAAGGGAAATTGCGGATTAAAGCAGCGGCATCAGTGGAGTCTTCGGATGTTGCAATTGAGCAATGCCCTAGAGTATCTCCTGCAGAGGTTTTGCCAATAACGGTGATTAATTATGTCGAGAAAACGCACTTAGATGTAGTTTTAAGCCAGGCAGCTAGAGAAGGTATATTTACAGACGACCCCTATATTAAAAGGCAGCAAGTGAAGTCTGCGCTTTGTACTCCTATTCTGAATCAAAGCAAACTCGTCGGTGTCTTTTATCTGGAAAATAATTTAGCTACTGAAGCGTTTTCTCCAACTAGGTTGGAGGTTTTGAAAATTCTTTCTTCCCAAGCTGCTATCTCTTTAGAAAATGCGGTACTTGTTGCTAATTTGTCGGAGGCTAAGGAACAGTTGGAGGATTATTCGCGGACGCTGGAGTTGAGAGTAGAAGAGCGCACGCAAGAATTAAAGACTAAAGAAGCTAAGCTGCAAGAAGCTCAAAAACTGGCACACCTCGGCAACTGGGAATTTGATTTGGAGGGGGATAAATTAACTTGGTCTGAGGAAGTATTCCGAATTTTTGGCCTTGACCCTAAACTACCAGAACCCACGATTTTAGAACACAAGAAGCAAATTCATCCAGATGACCTACAGTTGTGGCTAGAGGCAGTAGAGCAGATTAGTCGGTTAGGAAATCCTTGCGAGTATGAGATGAAAATTTTGCGCCCTGATGGAGCTGTCAGATATATTTATGTTAAGGCGCAAGCTATTTTTGATGGCGGTAAGGTGATTAAGTTATTTGGAACTATACAGGACATTACGGATCGCAAGTCAGCAGAGGATGCTTTGCGACTGTCTGAGGGGCAATTGAGAGAAAAAGCGACACAATTAGAAGTTACTTTGTCCGAATTACGCTCGACGCAGACTCAACTAATTCAAACGGAAAAAATGTCTTCTTTGGGGCAGTTGGTAGCGGGGGTTGCTCACGAAATCAATAATCCGATTAATTTCATTTATGGGAATGTTCTCCATGCTAATGATTATAGCTCGGATTTGCTGGGATTGATTAAGCTTTACCAGGAGTCTTACCCGAATGCTAATCCTGAGATTGTTGCTAAAACAGAAGATATTGACCTCACTTTTATTCAAGAAGATTTGCCCAAAATTCTAAAATCAATGCAGGTTGGGGTCGATCGCGTTCGCAATATTGTGCTGTCGCTCCGGAATTTCTCACGCCTGGATGAAGCCGAGATGAAACCAGTAGATATTCACTCCGGGATTGATTCGACTCTGCTAATTTTGCAGCATAGGTTGAAAAAGGATGCACTCGGACATGGCGTTGAGGTAGTTAAAGAGTACGGTAAACTGCCGAAGGTAAATTGTTATGCTTCTGGGTTAAATCAGGTGTTTATGAATATTTTGAGCAATGCAATTGATGCAGTGGAGTTAGCAGTTGGGCGACCGGAGACAACGGCAAAACTAGAAAATCCTTTATCTCCAATCTTTGAGCGAAAGATTAAGATTCGGACTGAGGTATGCGACAAAAACTTGGTAAGAATTTATATTGCTGATAATGGTCGGGGGATGACGGAGGAAGTACGATCGCGAATATTTGATCCTTTCTTTACTACAAAATCTGTGGGGCAAGGTACCGGTTTAGGGTTGAGTATCAGTTATCAGATTGTAGTAGAGAAACACGGCGGGAAGTTAATGTGCTTTTCCGCGCCCGGTGAGGGGGCTGAGTTTGTGATTGAAATTCCCGTGAAGCAGTGAAGATTTTTTTATAAGATTTTTTTAACCGCAGATGGACCCCGATGAACGTAGATACAATTCTGTCGGCATTCATCTGTATTTCTCGGCTGATATCTGCGGTTAAAACTTCTCAATCTAAATATTAAACATCGCGTTCTGTTCGCACCCATTTGGTTTGGCGTTTCAGGAGAAAACCTAGATACAAAGGGATTTTCCAAAGGATGTAAAAAGGTACAGATAAAAGAGTTGAGCCAGAAATATTGGCACGCCCGAATTTTGCCCAAGCGCTGACAATTGAAACTAAAATCAGCAATCCTTGTACTGCTAACAAAACGGCGGGAAGTGAGGATGTTCCCAAAATTGCTGCTAGTAAGGAGGCGGCAAAAGCAGCTAGCCAGATAGCGACTAACAGCGACAGGGGAGGGACGGATAAGTCTAGGGCGATCGCCAATAAGTCAAAACGTTTTTGCTGGACTGAAGCTGCTGTCAGCCGGGGAGTTTGAGTTAACAATGTCTGTATGTGACCGTGTTCCCACCTGGTTCTTTGACTTTTAGCTGCTTGCTGCTGTTGTGGCAAACACCCGGTGACGTTGGCTTCGGGGCAGAATACTGTTGGATGTCCGGCGATCGCCAAATCCAAACTCATCTGCATATCTTCAACAATATTGCCGCTAGCTAGGGAAACCGAGCGAATTATCGACCAGGGAAAAGCCATGCCAGTACCCGTTAGTAATGATGGGAATCCTAACTTTTTTAATCCGCTGGGACGAACTAAGTTTTTTACAAGAAATGCTAAAGCAGAAATGGAATCTTTAGGAGTAGGATTTGGTGGCTGTTCCATGAGATAAGTTGCTTGCACAGGTCTTTGTTCAGCAACTGCAACCCGAGCTAATTTTTCTATAGAGTCGGGCTGACAGATGCAGTCTGCGTCAACCATGATGACTACTTCGGGGGGATCGGATTCGATCGACTGCAAGCCGAAATCCAGTGCGTATCCTTTGCCCTTGCGTTGTGTGTCTTGGCGCTCGATCGCACTTGCACCGGAGTTACGGGCGATTTCTGCAGTAGCGTCCGTGCAGTTGTCAGCAATCACTAACAGGCGGTCTTGAGGTGTTAGCTGTGGCAATATGGTGGAGATGGTGGCGGCAATTCCTGCTGCTTCGTTGTAAGCGGGAATTAAAACTGCTACTTTGGGGCGGGGTGCTTTACTTTCCACTGTCTCGCCCTGGCCGGACAAGAAAGCTGCACTGCATTCTAGAAATAGAACTGCAACGGGAATTAGAAGGATCAGGGCGATCGCCAATAGCACAACATCTATCAATAGGAACAGTAGCTGATTAATTTCCACAATTCTCGTACCTTAATTTAATTTAATTTGTTGCGTTCACTGAGTTTATTTAATGTTATTGTACCTTTGTTAACTCACGAAGCCACGCTCTTTAAAGTATCATTATATCATGCAGGCACAAAATCATCATTTTCACATTTGTTGTGACGGCTTACGTCCTACTAAAATTACTAGGACTAGCTTCATTACTACCAATTAATTTCATTACGGTTGTGCGATCGTAACGACTATTATATTATGTCTATTATGACAATGTTAAGTCACTCAATTTAATTAAACCTCAAATAATGCCAGACTGGAGAAACCTGGTTTCTTTTAGAAACCAGGTTTCTGGGTGTTATATTTTTAATCAACTAAACACTTAGTCGATGTTTAACATCCAATCCGGTTGCATCGGAATAATAAAATCGAGTCAACAGTTAACACTCAACCATTCAGTTTTTTGACACGGAGTAAACAGTCAACAATCATTTCGCTCTTGCAACCGGAATTGATATAACTCATTCATCCCTTGTGGGTGGGCACTCAGGAAGCAATCTCCCAACTCAAAACTAGGTTTAAGCTACGCTGCATCGGGGATAGCAACAGGTTCAGATTTTTTGGTGGTGAACTGTGCGGGGGGTGCAAATTCTCTGAGATATCTCGACACCGATCGCAAATATCCCACTTCTGCTTGAATCAAATCCAGCGTAGAAAGACTTTCAACTAAGTCATCAAACTCATCTGCCGTAACTCCAGCACTGTGCAAGACTTCTTGGTTAAGCCGCCCGCAAATTCCTTGCAGGAGGAGTTCGATAATCTCGCTATAGTCAGCGATTTCGGTTCCGTAACCTTGCAATTTCTTCGGATTGATTCCCCACTGCAAAATCTTCAACAAGTCTTCAGGGGCACTCCACGCAAAAGATGAAGCAATCACTTCTTTTTCCGCTGCGACAAGAGCGTGCTTGATTTGCACTTCGGGGAAAGCAGGATCGATGATTAAGTTTTCCAATTTCGACACTTGTTTATCTAACACGCGCAAAGAAAAAGGAGCTAATTCTACAATCACCATGTCGCCAGCATCGTTAACCTTTCTAAAAGGATCTTCCAAAACATTAATTAGGAGGTGAATGTCTGTAGGTTTTTTCCAGTCAAATTGTCCAAGGAAAAAGGGTTCTTCGTATCCCGGCAAGAGTCCTTGAAAATAAATCGGCAGATTTTTGCCAGATTCAAGAATTTTATAAAGAGCTACTTCCAAGGTTTCTGTCGGCCACCCGAGATTACTCACGGCAACAAATTTCAGTTTTCCGGGAACGGACACAATCAGAGAATTCAGCAATAAATGTACGGCTTCAAAAAGATTTTGAGCAGTTACGTAGCGGTGGGGAGCGTGAACGTTGACAGTTTTACCTTGCTCTACTTTTTTGGACATTTGCTCGCAGAACAAGCTATTTTCCAACATATGAGTAAAGCGAACCATCCCGTAAGTGACATTTCCTTCTTGAGCGGCTTTGGCAAATTGCCATTCGGCAAACTTCTTCGAGGCGGCGTAAACTTCGGTTGTAAAATATCGAGATGTTTTGCCTGTAGAAGAGAAGATGCAGTGTTCTACGCCGTATTCTTCGCAGAGTTGGATGACGTGTTTACATCCTAACAGGCTGGTTGTAACTGTTTCTCGGATTTTGATTTCAGCTAGCCCGGGTTGGCGCTGGGCCGCTAGGTGAAAAACAATTGCTGGTTTTTCTACCTCAAATATGTGTTTGAGCGCGTCGAGGTTGCGAATGTCAACGGCATAGAAAGTTACAGCACCTTCTCTGGTAAAAAGCGGGAGATTTTCTTCGGGGTTTTGACATCGGGCGTTGTCTGCGGAAATGATTTTAGTTGCGCCTAATTCGAGGAGTTTTGCGATTAAGAAACGACCGACACATCCTTCTCCACCGGTGATGAGGATGGTTTTTCCTTTTATTTGGTTGCTGATTGCGGATGCGTATAGGTGAATAGTGCGACCGCGCACGTCACTAAAAGGTTCGCTTTCTAATTGTCCGTCGGCTTGATATGCCCTGATTAGCTGTGCGGTGAGAGTTTGTAAGGCTCCGAGGATTTCAGGATGTTGCGGTTCCGGGGAACCCGGCGGAACTAGCTGCTGGATGCGATCGATGATTTCTGCTTTGCTGGCACCTTCAAACACTTCTGATGGGTTAAATGCACTCTTCACTTTTTAGCCTCCTTTAATTTCTAGGGATACGGTTGCTGATTCTAAATTGTTAAACAGATTTTTGAGGGACAGAATTTTTAAAAGCCTGCTTGGATTTAGGATTTTTTAGACTGAAAGCTACTTTATCCGAAAGATACGCGCTTGGTTCTGCTACTAATTGCTTGTATTAAGCATACTTGTAGTTTTATTAAGCGCTTTTTTTACCTACTTACTTTAGCGATCGGCAAAGTCGGAACCTTCTCTGTGCAAAATTTGTCTCTACAACTATAAACTTAAGTTGCTGACTGTTGGCAATACTCAGAACAGATCTTTACCATTTCTTTGTAATCACCTGCGAGTTTTTACGCAATTTTAAAGTTAATGTAAAGTAGGGTCGGTGTTTAAAAAACTTAACACTATACTTGATATTGATAATAGCATTTTATTACTTAAATAAAATGTATTTGTTGCTACTAAATAAACTAAAATTTTTAAGTAATAATACGCACAAAATCGCCCAATCTTGGCGTCTGCTGAAAAGATTGCTACTTAATGGGTGGGGTAGTGCTGTGGCTACCCCTGTATGTGTGCTGCTACTAGGCGCGAACGATGCGTTCTTTTTTGCTACCTTCAAAGCCACGAGCATCCCCAACATCGTAGCCTCCTGTCCGCAAGCGGCGATCTAAATCGCTAGCTTCGGGAGAAGTTTTTGCTGCTTCTTCGATCGTCACTCTGCCTTCAAGCACCAGTTTGTAAAGACCCTGGTTGATGATCTGCATTCCTTCGTAAGTATCATGTTCCATTAATCGGAAAGCTTCATCATCAGCACCTTTCATCAAGTAATCGTGCATGGCAGGTGTATTCACCAAAATATCGTGAACTGCTACTCGACGGTTGTCAACAGTTGGCAGCAAAAGTTGAGCAATTACCGCTACTAAAGAATCGCAAATTTGAATCCGCATCGCCTGTTGTTCTTCGGGGGGGTAGAGGTTCAACAATCGGTTAATAGCGTTAATGGCACTGCGAGTGTGGAGAGTTCCCAATACTAAGTGACCTGTTTGAGCTGCTTGCAATGCTGTATTGATGGTAACGCGATCGCGCATTTCCCCGATCAGAATCACATCCGGGTCTTCCCGCAAAACAGCCCGCAAAGCCTGTTGAAACTCGTGGGTATGCAAGCCGACTTCCCGCTGGCTAACCAAGCATTTTTTAGAAGGGTGAATGAATTCGATCGGGTCTTCAATGGTAACTACGTGCTTTTGCTCCATCTGATTGAGGTGGTCGATCATCGCAGCTACGGTTGTCGATTTCCCCGAACCGGTAGGCCCCGTAACTAATATTA
Source organism: Microcoleus sp. Pol12A5 (assembly GCF_036701435.1). NCBI lineage: Bacteria > Bacillati > Cyanobacteriota > Cyanophyceae > Oscillatoriales > Microcoleaceae > Microcoleus > Microcoleus sp. Pol12A5. The sequence continues at coordinate 6,271 of NZ_JAUBQU010000044.1, read as the reverse complement.
ATCCCTGCGACCGCAAAATAATACTTTTGAAAACTTCTGGCAACCTCAAGGAATCGATAGTAGGTATTTCCAAACTGATCAATCGCAATACTATGGCACCGCCGCTGAGAGACTCAAAACAGTTTAGCCGACACCGCACGAAGCCAGGGTAAAAAATTGCTGAATCTAATTCCTTGGTAGTTGCAAACTGTTTTCGCTGTTCGGGGGTGAGAATTTCGGCTAGGTACTGTTCAAAAATTTCTGGCGTTACTTTGGGGTGGGTGGTTGCTACTTGCATCACGCCACGAATCCGAAATCGAGGTACTTGGCCTACTCGAATGTGAATGTCGGAAGCCGAGGCACTATGGGCATCTCTGACCATTTGTTCGATCGTGCTGACGGGTGTCTCAACAGGCCGCTGCTGGGCTGCGGGGGGCGGACTCGGCGCAGGTGCAGGAGGCGGCGCGGGAGTTGCAGCCAAGGGCGGCGGCGGCGGCGGTGTTCGGCGGGCTTGAGCCTCTGGTCGAAGGGGTGTAGGATTGTTTAATGGGTTCATTTTTTTGTCTCCAGTCAATGTAGATTTATTGCGAAAAAATGCCCGATTTCTAATCTTATCGCTCGCAGCTAATTCGGTGTTAAATGCTGAGAATATTTTACAATTAGGCTTGATGGGGCGATCGAGTAATTAACAATTTAAACTCCTATGAACATCGGTCACAAAATCGCCGACTGGCTGGAGAATCGCGCTGTTACCCCTGCCTACGCGGGTTGGCTGCTGTTGGGGATGACAGTTTTCTTTTTTGGGTCCGCGACTAATACAATGTCTGGGTGGCTGTACGTGCTCAGCGGTGGGGGTTTGGCGCTGTTGGGAGTAGCGGCGGTTTTGCCTGGAAAATCGCTCCATTCCTTGGAAGTGCGTCGCCGCCCGATCGAACCGGTGAGTGCGGGCGATCGAATCACCGTCGAACTAGAAATCGAAAATAGCGCCCGCCAACCTAAGACTCTATTGCAAGTCGTAGACATCTTGCCGTTTGTATTGGCAGAACCAGTCGTCCGCCCGATCGAAGTCATAGAGCCTAACAGTATATACAGAGATACATACTATTTAGAAGTCCGGCAGCGCGGGGTCTATCGGTGGCAAGAGGTAAACTTGAGGACGGCGGCACCTTTAGGGTTGTTTTGGTGCCGGCGCAGCCGCCCAGTCAAAGCGGTGGCGGTTGTGTATCCACAAGTTTTGCCGTTGAGCACTTGTCCTTTGATCGATCGCATCGGTCAAGAAGACAGCCCGCAATTTTACAATCGCAGTCGATCGCAAACTGCTACCGAAGGCCTCACCCGCAACCTGAGACCTTACCGCCACGGAGACCCCACCCGCCTGATTCACTGGCGCACCAGCGCCCGCTACGGAGAACTGCGGGTAAGAGAGTTGGAAGTTGCAGCGGGCGGTCAAGAAATTATTATTGCTCTCGACAGCGCTGCGGCGTGGCAGCCAGAAGAATTTGAACGGGCCGTGACAGTTGCTGCGTCTCTTTACTTCTATGCTAGCAAGCGCCTCTTAAACGTCAAACTTTGGACTGCCGGGACTGGAATCGTTTCGGGCAACCGAGTAGTTTTGGAAACTTTAGCGGCGGTTAATGCTGGCGAAGATGCGGTTGAGAATCGGCCGAAACTGCCGATAATTTGGCTGACTCAAAACTCTGCAACTTTAAGCACTCTTTCCCCAGGCAGCCGCTGGGTACTCTGGCCGTTGGCAACTGCTGAAACACGCGAAAAAATGTTAGTCAAACATGAGTTACCTGGTTTAGAAATTCGCTCCGGCAGAGCCTTAGAACTTCAGTTACAAGATCCTCTGGAAAGAGCGATTAGTTATTAAAACAGTCCCCGCAAGCTTTTCTGGAAAGAGCGATGAGTTATAAAAATTAACTTCATGAGTTTTTAGGTATCAGAAACTTTTTCTCTTTTAGATCACATATTTTGGGCTACCTAAGAGTGCCCACCACAATATTTTAATTCTAGAGAGATAGTTTAATTTAAATGCCAATCGGCTCGAATCGAACTCTTTGTCTGGCAATAAAAGCTCAACCCTTATCACTCTGTAGTGTCGGGGAGAATTTCGACTACATACTCCGGTACATATTCGGGTCGATTCTCTGGCCGATTCGGGGGCACATTCTTGGGCACATTCTCCGGTGGATGTTCGAGCCGGACTCGCCGGATCGGGAGATTTGCAATTAGTGCTGTGGCTCGCTGGTCGCTCTCCAGCGAGAACTCAGACCCAGTGGTATCGATTTCCACGTAGCGAGATACCACCTCTAGAATTTCTCGGCGCATCGACTCAACCATTTCTGGGCTGAGTTCTGAGCGGTCGTGGGCTAGAACCAGTTTGAGGCGCCGTTTTACCTCGTCGCGGCTGTTGTCGGGGGTACGCGGGAAAAGTCGTTCGAGCAGTGTATAGATCATGGGTCGGGCGGGTTTGTCAAGGGTTAGGCATAGAAAAGGTCATACCATTTTCGATTTTCGATTTTCGATTGGGGAATCACTGATTCCCGTCTAGTTTGGGGCTGGTCTACAGTTTCATTCTTTTTGGTAACTGGTGTCACTGGGGGAAAATTTGGGGTAGTTTTTGTGATGCGGTCGCTGCTGTTAAAGATCGATCGCCAATGATCACATCACATAATTTTAGTATTTAAGAACTTGCGGAGGCGAGTAAAGAAGTTTTCCGGACGGGGATTGAGATCTAGAAAATCAACTTTTTCGCCTTCTAAGCGGCGGGCAATATTGTCGAAGGCAGTTCCAGCTAAAGAGGCCGTTTCCGACAATACTAATGGTTCGCCTCGGTTGGTGGAAACGATGACGCGCTCGTCGTCGGGAACGACGCCTAACAGCGAAATGGCGAGGATTTCCCGCACGTCTTGCACCGACATCATATCATTTGCCAGCACCATTGCGGGTCTGATCCGGTTGACGATTAGGTTGATTTTCTTGACGTTGTTGGCTTCCAGCAGACCGATGACTCGATCGGCATCGCGGACTGCAGCGATTTCGGGAGTGGTGACAATTATCCCTTCTTGAGCCGGCGCGATCGCATTTTGAAAACCTTGTTCAATCCCCGCAGGAGAGTCGATCAAAATATAGTCGTATTTTGGTCCCAACATCCCCACAAGCTGCTTCATTTGCTCGGCGCTGATGGCGTCTTTCATCCGAGTTTGGGCAGCCGGCAACAACACCAAGCGCGGCTGCCGCTTATCTTTCACCAAAGCTTGCTCTAATCTGCACTCTCCAGCGAGAACTTCTAATGCCGTGTAAACAATCCGATTTTCTAAGCCCAGCAGCAAGTCTAAATTTCTGAGACCGAAATCGGCATCAATTACGGCAACGTTGCGCCCCCGCTTAGCTAAAGCCATGCCGAGATTGGCTGTGGAGGTGGTTTTTCCTACACCGCCTTTCCCTGATGTAACAACAATAATGCGAGCCATAAGCGATTTTAGATTTATTGGGAATTGGTGATTGGGAATTAGTAATTGGTAATTGGTAATTGGTAATTGGTAATTGATTTTATTATTGGTTGATAATTAGCAATTATTTTTGGGTAATTTTGCAGCAATCTGTTATTCAGTGAATTAACTCAACACTCAAAACTCTTGTTGTAATACTTATTCTCTATGAATTTGCACTTGATTTTTAAATCGTCCTTTAGTGGCTCATTTAGCCAAGGGAAAAAGTATCAAGTGCCGGCTTAAAGAGAAATAGTATTACCAATTACTCATTACTAATTCCTAATTATCCATTAACAATTACCAATTATCGATTACTCATTACCCCCGACTAACTGCGATTTGTCAAAATCAGAGGCTCTACCGATCCGAATCCCTTGGGGCGTCACATAGGCGACTTCCGGGAAAAACTGAGCGGGTGAGGTTTCTGGGCCTCTGGCAACATACTTAGCAATCCTAATCACCATCGGTTCCATCTGCAAGGTCATAATCACGCTTTTGGTATTGCCACCGGCACCGGCGTGCACTACTCCCCGCAAACGGCCCCAAACTAGGATATCGCCTCCGGCGATGACTGAGCCGCCGGGATTTACGTCTCCCAAAAGTACGACGGTGCCTGGATGACGAATTTCTACGCCCGATCGCACTGTCATCTGCAAATATAAAGGTTCCGCCAGCGATTGCGGTTTTTCAGAGGCGGCTTTATTCAGGGAAGAAACCGGAGGCTGCTGTTCTACACAATAACCTGCCGTAGCTGCGGCAACGGCGGTTTGGCGGCGACTGGTGTGGACTCGTTTGAGTTGCAGTTCCACTTCGGAGAGGGCCTCAGCGATTTCTTGCAGTTGGCGGATATCTAAAAGTCGATCGCTCCCCATCAATTGTACTTCTGCGTTTGGCTGCCAAAAGCGTTCTCCTGCGTTCAGCCTGACTTTTAGCTGCTGCCAAAGTTCAGTCCAAGTCGAGGCGGAGGCTGTTGCGGGTTCGCTATTGGTTTCTGGGGGGAGTAGCAACAGTAGCTGTCCATCTTCGGTTTTGAGTCGGACTTGCAGCTCCAAGCTGACTTCGGGTGTTGATTGAGTGGCAGGGGCGGAAGTAGCTCCGGCGGTGGCATCGGGTGTCATGGACAGGTCTGAGTTCGGGTAGGGACAGGTTAACATCAATATTAGCCTGAGTGGTCATTAGTCATTAGTCATTAGTCATTAGCAGGGGACTCCACGCGCACTTTAGACAATTATAGGACTTACGCATGGAGGTCTAGAAACCGGTTTTTTTTACAAAAATACTTCGTTGCAACTTGCCGATTCGCTAAAAAACCCGGTTTCTTCGATCCGTGCATAAATCCTGAATTACCAATTCCCCATTCCCCATTCCCCATTCCCCATTCCCCATTACTATATGCAACAAATAGAACGTTATCGCGGCAGTCTCCTAGGTTTAGCAGTTGGTGATGCTTTGGGAACAACTTTAGAGTTCTGTCGCCCAGGAACGTTTGTGCCTATTAACGATATAGTTGGCGGCGGCCCGTTTCGATTGCAACCGGGCGAGTGGACTGATGATACTTCGATGGCGCTTTGTTTGGCTGAAAGTTTGATTGAGAAACAAGGTTTCGATCCTGTCCATCAGTTAGAAACTTATTTGCGGTGGTGGCGAGACGGACATTTGAGCAGTACGGGTGAATGTTTTGATATTGGCAATACGGTGCAACAAGCACTTTGGCAGTTTGAAGATACAAACAAACCTTATTGCGGTTCTACGGATGCTTGGACTGCTGGCAATGGTTCGATTATGCGCTTGGCTCCCGTGCCTTTGTTTTATGCTACAAATCCTTTGGAAGTCATAGAAAAATCTGGACAAAGTTCGAGAACTACTCACGGTGCTGCTACTTGTGTGGATGCTTGCCGCTATTTTGGTGCTTTAATTGCGGGGGCTGTGAATGGAGTTGCTAAAGATGTGTTGCTTTCGGAAAGATATTGTCCGATTTCGGAATATTGGGCAGCAAATCCCCTGGTGGCAGAGATTGATGAGATTGCGGCGGGTTCTTTTAAACTGCGACAACCTCCTGAAATTAAAGGTACGGGTTATGTTGTCAAGTCTTTGGAGGCTGCACTTTGGGCGTTTTACAACAGTTCTTATTTTGCGGAAGGCTGTTTGTTGGCTGTGCATTTGGGCGACGATGCGGATACTACTGGTGCGGTTTACGGACAATTGGCGGGGGCTTTTTACGGGGAGGGGGGAATACCGGAAAAATGGCGATCGCAATTAGTAGATCGCTCTTTAATTGCATCTTTTGGCGATCGGCTTTTGACTTTATATAGATCGCTCTGAATCCTTATATCAGTTTTCAACCTTCTTTGTTTTTACAATAACCAGCAACTTGAGTTAATATAAATAGATTTACACAAACGTTTCTGGTTGATGGTTAATACAATGGTACTCGAAGGCCAGTCTATCAAAGCCAAACCAACCGTCACCTGGAAAACCCTACCAGCTAACTTCGTATTACCAGACTATCCGGTGGAAAATATTCAACAATCTTCTCTCGCCGCTGGTTTCACCGATGCACTGGTAGCCGCAGGATGTATCCAGACAAAAATGCTGATTGGCTCTAATTTTGGGCTAGTCGCCACAGCCAATAAAACAATTGTTTTCAAAGCTCCAGACTGGTTTTATGTGCCACAAGTGCCTTCTAGCAGAGGGGGTAATTCGCGGTAGTTATACTCCGGCTCTCCTGAGTTTATGGTGTAAAATAGATCAACCAATACAGTTAGAGTAATGAGCTTTCATTTAGACTATTTATT
>NZ_JAUBQU010000202.1:0-6395 GCF_036701435.1 Microcoleus sp. Pol12A5 | reverse complement strand
TCAAACGATTGGGCTGCAACAACTGGGGCAAAACTCAACCGCCGCATCGGCCAAAGCAATCTCGAAGAATATCTCGTTGCACCCTCTAGCTTAGAAGCAGCAATGCAAACAGCCCGCGCCAGCGATGCTGTAGCTTTTGCCAGCCACGTCTATTGCCCCGCGAACAATCCGAGTACATTCTTTTATTTAACCGACCAAATTACGATTCAATTTGGCGCACAAGTAGATGAACAATCGCGAAAGGCGATCGCCAATGCAGCAGCTTTAAAAATAGTCCGGCCAGTAGAAGGAATTCCCAACACTTTCGTGTGCGAAGTCACCAAACAAGCAACAGAAAACCCGGTCAAAATTGCCAACCGCTTGACAAGATATGCAGAAGTTCTCGTAGCAGAACCCAACATTTTAGTAGAGACGCAGCAGCATTACACGCCCCGCGATCCGCTTTATCCCAAACAGTGGTATCTCAATAACAAAGGCGGCAACCAACTTGTCGGCGGTGCTCAAATTTATGCCGAACCAGCTTGGGACATGACTCGCGGAGTTCGATCGATCGTAATTGCGATCGCCGACGATTCAGTAGACATCACCCACCCAGATTTTCAAGGCCAAGGCAAAATTGTCTCACCCATCGATTTCAAAGACGGCGACACTTCCCCGATGCCAGTCGCAGACTCAGACAACCACGGCACAAGTTGTGCAGGCGTCGCTGTTGCTGAAGAAAACGGCAAAGGCATTGTCGGCGTCGCCCCCGGCTGCGCCCTGATGCCCATCCGTACCACGGGTTTTCTCGATGACGATTCTGTCGAAAAAATGTTTAATTGGGCGATCGAAAAAGGTGCCGCCGTCATTTCTTGCAGTTGGGGGCCTTCAGCAGTTTACTATCCCCTTTCCCTGCGACAGAGTGCCGTCATTACCAAAGCAGCAACCCAAGGGCGGGGCGGCAGAGGCTGCGTTATTCTGTTCGCGGCGGGCAATGCCAACCGCCCAGTCAACGGCACAATTAACGAGAAAGGCTGGCCCAACAACGTCGTGGAGGGTCAAACTAGATGGCTGGCAGGATTTGCCGTTCACCCAGACGTAATTGCCGTCAGCGCTTCCACTTCCCTCAACAAAAAAGCAGCCTACAGCAATTGGGGCACCAGCATCTCGGTTTGCGCCCCCAGCAACAACGCACCGCCGGGAACTTGGTTGCCAGAAACCGGATTTATCGGCACGCCGCCGGAGGTGACGCAGTATTTGCCCGGTTTGGGGGTGTTTACTGCAGATCGAGTCGGGGTTGCCGGCTACGATTCGGGGGACTACACGAATACCTTTGGCGGCACTTCCAGCGCCACTCCAGTAGTCGCTGGGGTTGCAGGGTTGATACTTTCGGCTAACCCCCGTTTGACGGCGCGGGAAGTGCGGGGAATTCTCGAACAAACTGCTGAGAAAATTGTCGATCTCGATCCCGATCCCCAGTTGGGCAATCGCATGGGAAATTACGATCCTAACAACGGCCGCAGCGATTGGTTTGGTTACGGGAAAGTCAATGCTTTTAAAGCTGTGCAAGCTGCGGTGAGAAAGGGCGGCGGCAATCCGAATATCGGGGGTGCGGTGTTCAGCGATATTTCTGGACATTGGGCACAGAAGTTTATTGAAGCTTTGGCTGCGGCGAATATAATTAGCGGTTTTCCTGACGGTTCTTTTAGGCCTGATGACAGTTTAAACCGCGCTCAATATGCGGCGCTGTTGGTGAGTGCGTTTAGTCCGATTCCGAGGGTTGCGGCTACAAATTTTATTGATGTTTCTGCTACTTTTTGGGCGAGAAGTGCGATCGAACGGGCCAATCGGGGGGGGTTTTTGGCGGGGTTTCCGGGGTTGAAGTTCGGCCCGAATCAGAATTTGACGAAGGCTGAGGCGATCGTGTCTTTGGTTAACGGTTTGGAACTTAAGGGCGGCAATCCTGATTCTTTGAAAGTTTACATCGATCGCTCTCAAATTCCTAATTATGCTTTGAGTGCGATCGCCACAGCAACTGCTTTGAAGATTGTGGTTAATTATCCTTCCCGCGATTGGCTTTCGCCGCAGCGGGATATTACCCGCGCTGAGATTTCGGTTTTGATTTACCAGACATTGGTGGCGATTAATCGGGCAAAGGCGATCGATTCTCCTTACATTGTGTAGCTAAGAACAGTAAAACTGGTTCGATCGTTCGGACTTCAGTCCTCATAAAATCCGAGGACTGAAGCAGCTATAATTCGCGGCGAGTCAAAGCACTTTGTGCGTAAGTCCTGACGAAGCGATCGCTTTTTGGATGATAGCTTTACATATCGAGTTACTTTCCCGGAAATCCAGGGTTTCAGACTGCGAATTAAAAACTGTCCGGACTATTGCAATAAGATGAGTTACATCTGCAGAATATGAGCCAAAACTGCGCGTAGTGAATCAGAGATATTCGGTAAGCCGATTGTCAAGGTGAATGAATTTTTGTAAAGCTTTGCGCCAATCGCGAACATTACTGTGGAACAGACCTATATAATAACCAAATTACCCGTCAAGCCAAGACTAGGGATCGAAATCATTAATTAATAGAGTTTTTTCACTCATTTTCAAAATAGCCAAAACTTTTGCGTTCGGATCTTCAAGGTGCCTCTTTTGACTGAACCTACCTTGTAAAAAGGAAAAACTCAAATGCCAAAAAGATCGTTGGAACTCTTCGGCGATGGTCGCGTATACGAAATCAAAGACGACCTAGCTATTAAAGTCACGGAGACTAATGGGCAAGTAAAAGCATTAATTGATGCTTTAAACTTCAGTGTGGCTGAAACATATCATATTCATCCTCCAGACGAACAAGCTCCTGATGTGGTAGAAGGCAGAGGTTCAAAGCATATTAATCAAGAAGGTTTCAAGCTTCTCACTACCTTTGAAGGATGTAAAGTCACTGCTTATGATGATGGCGGTGGAGTTTGGACAATTGGTTACGGACACACGGGCGATGATGTTTATCCAGAACTGACTATTAGCCAAACGCAAGCCGAAGAATTGCTGAGGGAAGATTTAGAAAAGTTTGAATCCTATGTTGAGGATGCAGTTGAAGTTGAGATCGATGACAACCAGTTTTCTGCACTGGTTTGCTTCTGTTTCAACGTGGGCCCAGGAACAGAAGGTTTTGGAGGTTCAACTCTTCTGAAGCTATTGAACAACGGGGATTATCAAGGAGCAGCCAATCAGTTTCCTGTGTGGAATAAAGTCAATGGTGAACCCTGGCCAGGGCTGACACGCAGGCGCTTTGCCGAGCAAGCTCTGTTTTTAGGAATGCCTGAAGTTCGGGTTCTCACACTTACGGAGCCAATAATGGAAGGTGAGGATGTGCGTCAAGTGCAAGAAGCGCTGATCGCGGCAGGAATAAATGTTTCAGCAGATGGCGTTTTTGGTAAAGATAGCGATCGTGCTGTGCGACAGTTTCAACAGCAAAAAGGGCTAACGGCGGATGGTGTTGTCGGTGTCCACACACGCAAAGAATTGGGACTATAAAATCGATTGTGTAACCAATTAGACTGACACAATCAACTAATTTTCACAAGCTCTGTGGAGGTAAGGTGCGGTGTGCATCGCCTACGGATAGAGTTTATGAATCCAGGACTGACCAAATTCAAATTGATTGGATAAAACCATGACTAACTCAAGCGACATTCTATTTAATCAACCTGTAATTATCGAAGCCTGTGAAGAATTTGTCCAACGGGATATGTTGGAAGTTAGAGGCAGTTTCCCGGGATTGCTCCAAGATGCCCCCATGTCTTCGACTGCGGTGGTCAATGGCTTATCTCAACAGTTGATTTATCAACTACAACTGATGATGCCAGATGCCTTTGTCAGTTTTGATGACCTTAATGTAGACTTGCTAGATGCAGCTTTTCCCTACGTACAAACCCCGGCAAAAGAGGCACTTCAGAGAGCCATTCAAGATCGAGGTCAAACGATGCAGGTGAACTCTGCTTACCGCACGATCGCCCAGCAAATGTTATTGTATAACGATCGCTTCAACAACTCTAATCCTGTAGCCCCACCAGGCACCAGCAATCACCAAACAGGGCTAGCGATCGACATTGAAGATGCCAGAGGCTGGGAATCTTATTTGATGGAATATGGCTGGCAGCCATTACCGGGCGATCCGCCTCACTTCGACTACATAGGCGACGGGACGATCGATCTTCGCAGTAACTCAATACTCGCATTTCAGCAGCTTTGGAATCAGAACAACCCGGATGCAAAGATTAGCGAGGATGGCGGCTTTGGCCCCCAAACCGAGGATGCACTTAATCGATCGCCTGCTCAAGGGTTTGCTAAAGCGCCGTGGGATGACAAGCCCAGAACGTTGCGCTTGGCGATGCCCAGAATGGAAGGCTCAGATGTAATCAAGCTTCAGGAAGGCTTGAAAAAGGCTGGCGTTGTAGTTGGGGTTGATGGTGAATTTGGGCCGGCAACAGATACAGCCGTCAAGGAATTTCAGCAGAAAAAAGGTTTGAAGCCCGACGGAATTGTCGCTCTCAAAACCCGCGAACAAATGGCTTGAGGTGTTAGCGCGATCGAGTTCACCAAACCTGGAACAGAACTTCCACCGAAGGCGGAGGAAGTTCCGTTTATAGCTCAGCTTGCGGGTTTGGGCAGGGTTTGCTTCCAAGTGTCACAAATTCCAGTAGCGGTATAATTGGCAATCTTTTTGACAATTAAGGTAGCCAAGAGAGTAGCAATAGCAGGAGCAAGTCCCAGTCCAGAGATGAGAACAGGAGCTAACATTCCAGCAGCTTTAGTGTAATTCTGACCGATCGCTTCATCCAGGATTTTCTGAGTCTCTGGATCGTTTCCCAGGGGTTTGCACATCAGGTCGTAAACTAAGGGATTAACGCGATCGAACAACCGCTGGCCTGCTTCTAAGAGCCTGGGATCGATCGATGCTCTAGCGGCAACATTCACATCAATAGAATCCAGGGAAGCTGAGTCTATCCCTCTGGTTCCAAGTCCAGCCGCATCATCCCCTATGGCTTGAGCGCGATCGCCAATTTGTGCTGCTAGCTGATCCTCATCAAGTTCCCACAAACTTTCTACAAGAACTTCAATTTCTGCCATGATTACTTGTCTCCCGACTATGGTTAACTAGAATATTGCTGATTGTCCTTTACCTGCGAAGCTGATGAGTAAAAACCCGTCAATATAGCTTAACGAATGCCTAGCTACACATCGGCAATCTTAACCATTCTTTAAAAAAGTGCGATCGACCCACCAAACTGCTGCTAAGTATGTAACATTTAAATCGCCAGAAAGTTACTATCGAACCGGAAATAAAGCAAACACAGTTAAATTTGTTGAAAAACTCAAGCACATCAATCCCACTGGTTATGATAGGTTTACATTCTGTCACACTGTAAATTTACTTAACGCACATCAAAGATTTTATTGCCAGTTTGGTATACTAAGACTGAACCGTATAGAAATACAAAGACCTTTATCAGTTTAAGTAAAATAACTCTCCTTAAGCAAACAGAAGTAAAAGCTCCAGAAAACCCGAGCACTTCCCGAGTTCATGACTAACAACAACACAGTCAAAACAATTTTAATTCTGGCAGCCAATCCCACCAATACCGCTCCCCTGCGATTGGAGCAAGAGATCCGGGAAATTGACGAAGGATTGCGACGGGCAAATAAACGAGAACAGTATAAATTAGAACAAAAATGGGCCGTGCGTTCCCGTGACTTTTACCGAGCTATTTTAGATTATCAACCCAACATAGTCCACTTTTGCGGACATGGTGCTGGAGCAGATGGAATTGTCCTAGAAGACGATACCGGAAAAATGGTCCTGGTGCAGACAAACGCCCTAGCTAGTATGTTTAAATTGTTTGCCCAGAAAGGTGTAGATTGCGTAATTCTCAATGCTTGTTATTCCGAAGTACAGGCCGACGCAATTAGCCAATACGTTAATTATGTCATTGGCATGAATCGAGCCGTGGGAGATCGAGCAGCCCTTGCATTTGCTGTAGGGTTTTATGATGCGATCGCTGCTGGATATACGTTAGAAGAAGCCTACGACTTAGGTTGCTCGCAGATGATGAGCTTCCGAGAGCAGGAAACTCCTGTTTTCAAGAAAAAAACGTTAATTAGTTCAGAAATCGAGGATATTTTAATTGCTGATGAAGATGTGATTCCACCCAATCCTTACCAAGGATTGTCTGCCTTTGGCGAAGAAGATGCCGACTTCTTTTTCGGACAAGAAAAATTTGTCAGTAATTTAGTAGAAGTAACCCACAAACAACCTTTGGTAGCAGTGGTTGGGCCAAGCGGCAGCGGTAAATCTTCTGTGGTGTATGCGGGATTAATTCCCAAATTGCGAAAAGAGGGAAACTGGTTAATTG